>NZ_JBNDHT010000079.1:0-30694 GCF_056755115.1 Rhizobium sp. SVR5-2C
CGTCACGGATACACCGCGAGGCGTCGCGGCGAGACGGGACCGGCGCCGGCTGCAGGAGAACGACGTAAGCTCCTACATTCGGGTCCGCAGAAAATGGTCTCCCTCCGAAACGGCGGCCGGGCGAAAATGCCGGCCGGGTGATTTCGGGCGTGCCTGTGGGGCACACAGACGGACCGGCGGCGCCGGTATCCGAGCAGAGAGACCGGAGTTGCGGATAAAAACCGCCGAACGGGGCGCTGGGAAGCGCCATATACTTCTACTCAACGAGGCAATTTCCAGCGCCCCGTCCGAGTTGAATGCAGATGCAAGGCACGGATGGATTCATCGCGTGAACGGAAAGCCGTGCGCACGACCGGCCTCATTCAATAACTTCCGAAAATGCTTTCAGAACTGCTCACAAGCCACGGGCAGCAGGCCCTATTTCAGCCATCCCGCGATGCGCTCCACCGCCTCGGCGATTTCCGCCTCGGACCCCGCATAGGACATGCGCATCGTCCGGCTGCCCTCCAGCGGATCAAAGTCGAATCCGGGTGTCGCGGCCACGTCGATTTCCGCCAGCATCCGCTTGGCAAAGGCCATGCTGTCGTTGGTGAACCGCGTGATATCGACATAGGCATAGAACGCGCCGTCCATCGGCGAAGCGATCGAAAGGCCGATTTCGGGAAGCCGCCTCATCAGGAAATCGCGGTTTCTGGCATAGCTCGCCTTGTAGACGTCGAGTTCCGCCGCAGCGCCGAGGGCCGCCGTGGCGGCGATCTGGGAAAGCTCCGGCGGCGAGATGTAGAGGCTTTGCGCCACCCGTTCGATAGGCCGGACAAGCCGCTCCGGCAACACCATCCAGCCGATCCGCCAGCCGGTCATGCAATAATATTTCGAGAAGGAGTTGATGATGATCGCCTCGCCTGTCAGCTCCAGGGCGCTCGTTTCCTGGCCGGCGAATGTCAGGCCGTGATAGATTTCGTCGGAGATGAAGGCGATCGAATTGGCGGCGCAATAATCGGCCAGCGCCTTCAGCGCGTCCCTTCCCGTCACCGTGCCGGTCGGGTTGGCGGGGCTTGCAAGCAGAACCCCTTTCAGTCTCACGCCGCTTTCCTGCTGCGCGGCCTCCAGGCTTTCCGGCGTCATCGTGAAATGCGTCTCGGCGGTTACCGGCACTTCGAGGACTTTCAGGCCGAGCGCGCCGAGAATATTGCGGTAGGCCGGATAGCCGGGCCTCGCGATCGCCACGGCATCGCCGGCATCGAAAAGCGAAAGGAACGCAAGATTGAAGCCCGCCGAGGAGCCGGTGGTGACGGCGATCCGCATGGGATTGACGTCAAGCCCGTGCCGGTCGCGGTAGTGCAAGGAAAGCGCGCTTTTCAGCCGCGCGGTGCCGAGCGCGTCGGTATAGCCGATCCTGCCGTCGGCCAGCGCTGCGCGCGCGGCCTCGAGCGCTGTCTGCGGGGCCGGATGGGAAGGCTGGCCGACGGCCATGGAGATGACCGGATGGCCGTTTGCGCGCCTTCTGGTCGCCTCCGCCAGCACGTCCATGGCGTGGAAAGGCTCGACTTCGCTGCGTTTCGATACGGAAAACAAGGCTGCATATCTCCGGATGTTCACTTGCGGCCAGACAATTGACGCAATATTGAGTTCATCACAATCCCGCGATTGCGTCGCGCCTGCGAAAAAATCCTGTTTGAGGACTGTAGCTCGCGCCTTAACGTGATGCTTTGGGGCTCAACCTGGGAACGCGGCGATAGTGAATCGCAGCAAAATCGGCCCATCTGCCGAAGACGAGGATCAAAATGACCTTCTTTGCGAAAACATTCACCGCCCTCGCACTCGCCGCAAGCGTTGCCCTGCCTTTTCCGGCAGCTGCCCTCGATGACGCGCAGAAGAAGGAATTCGGCGAGTTCATCAAGGAATACCTGATTCAGAACCCGGAAATCATGCTCGAGGTGCAGGATGCCCTGCAGAAGAAGCAGCAGGAAGCCCGCTCTGTGAAAGCCAATCAGGCGATCGCGGAGAACGGCAAGGATATCTTCAACGCGAAATACGACATGACGATCGGCAATCCGAAGGGCGACGTCACCATCGTCGAGTTCTTCGACTACAATTGCGGCTACTGCCGTCACGCCCTGTCCGACATGCAGGCCATGCTCGAAAAGGACAAGAACGTCCGCTTCGTGCTGAAGGAATTCCCGATCCTCGGGCCGGAATCGGTCGCCGCTCATAAGGTTTCGGATGCCTTCCGCAAGCTCGCTCCGGAAAAGTACGGACAGTTCCATGTCGCCCTGCTTGGCGGCGACGGCCGTGCGGACGAGGACAGCGCCATCGCAGTCGCAACATCGCTCGGCGTCAGCGAGATGCAGATCCGTGACGAAATGAAGAAGAGCCCGGACACCGCCTCCGTCGAAGGAGCCTACGAGCTGGCGCAGAAGCTCGGCATCAGCGGCACCCCCTCCTATGTCATCGGCAACGAGCTGGTGCAGGGCGCGGTCGGTTTCGACGATCTTGAGGCCAAGGTGAAAAACATGCGCGCCTGCGGGAAGACGAGCTGCTGAGGCGGCGCCCATCAATTCGCCAAAATCCAAGTGTTTCAGCCATGTGGACAAATATGGCACGATTTCGGCTGCCCTCCCCAAGGGGCTTTCTTTAAAGACATGGGGAGTCTATAGGTGGCCCTCGTGATTTTGACGGAACATTCGATGACGCAGACTATTTTCGTCCTGAACGGACCTAACCTGAACATGCTCGGCAAACGAGAACCCGGCATCTATGGTGGAAAGACGCTCAAGGATATCGAGGCGGATTGCAAGGCGGCTGGCCGTGACCTTGGCTTCGAAATCGATTTCCGCCAGAGCAATCATGAAGGCGTCCTTGTCGACTGGTTCCACGAGGCGCAAGACAAGGCGGCAGGCGTTGCGATCAATGCCGGCGCCTACACGCACACGTCGGTTGCGCTGCACGATGCAATCCGCGCCATTTCCATTCCGGTGATCGAGCTCCATATCTCGAACGTGCATGCACGCGAAGAATTCCGCCACAAATCGATGATCGCGCCGGCTGTAAAGGGCGTGATCTGCGGCTTTGGCCCCTATAGCTACATCCTGGCGCTGCAGGCGCTGAAGAACCTCACGGCATAAGAAGAAGACAGGGCACACTCATGGCTGAGACGAAAAAAGGTATCGATCAGGCGCTGATCCGCGATCTCGCAAACATCCTCAACGACACGGACCTGACGGAAATCGAAGTCGAGCAAGAAGATTTGCGCATCCGCGTTTCGCGCGCCACCACGCAGTATGTCCAGGCGCCGATCGCCGCGCCGGCCTATGCGGCAGCCGCCTCTTCCGCAGCCGCACCGCAACCGGCAGCCGCTCCGGCAGCAGCGACGCGTAACCCGGCGAACACCATCAACGCACCGATGGTCGGCACCGCTTACATGGCTCCGGCACCGGGCGCCCGCGCCTTCATCGAAGTAGGCTCGACCGTCAAGGAAGGCCAGACGCTGCTCATCATCGAAGCGATGAAGACGATGAACCAGATTCCGTCTCCGAAGTCCGGGAAGGTCACGGAGATCCTAGTCGAGGACGGACAGCCCGTCGAATATGGCCAGCTCCTCGTCGTCATCGAATAAGGCGGGCGTCATGGTCTCCAAAATCCTCATTGCCAATCGCGGGGAAATTGCGCTGCGCGTGCTGCGCGCCTGCAAGGAGCTCGGCATCCCGTGCGTCGTCGTGCACTCCACAGCCGACGCCGATGCCATGCATGTGCGCCTTGCAGACGAGAGCGTCTGCATCGGCCCGCCGCCGTCGCGTGATAGCTACCTGAACATCCATCAGATCGTTGCCGCCTGCGAAATCACCGGCGCCGACGCCGTGCATCCGGGCTACGGCTTCCTTTCGGAAAACGCCAAGTTCGCCGACATCCTCGAAGCCCACGGCATCACCTTCATCGGGCCGACGGCGGAGCATATCCGCCTTATGGGTGACAAGATCACCGCCAAGCAGACGGCGCAGCAACTCGGCATTCCCGTCGTTCCGGGCTCCGACGGTGAGGTTACTGCCGAGAATGCGCTGGAAACGGCCCGCAAGATCGGCTTCCCGGTTCTTATCAAGGCGACGGCCGGCGGCGGCGGGCGCGGCATGAAGGTCGCCAAGACCGAGGCCGATCTCGACGAAGCGCTGAACACGGCCCGCTCGGAAGCGGCTGCAGCCTTCGGCAATCCCGCGGTTTACATGGAAAAATACCTCGGCAAGCCGCGGCACATCGAAGTCCAGGTTTTCGGCGACGGCGAAGGCAATGCGATCCATCTCGGCGAACGCGACTGCTCCTTGCAGCGCCGCCACCAGAAGGTCTGGGAAGAGGCAAACTCCCCGGCTCTCAACGTCGAGCAGCGCATGAAGATCGGCCAGGTCTGCGCCGACGCCATGAAGAAGATGAAATATCGCGGCGCCGGAACGATCGAATTCCTCTACGAGAACGGCGAGTTCTATTTCATCGAGATGAACACCCGCCTGCAGGTCGAGCATCCGGTGACCGAAGCGATCACCGGTATCGACCTCGTGCACGAACAGATCCGCGTCGCGTCCGGCCGCGGTCTCTCCGTCAAGCAGGAGGAGGTCACCTTCGAGGGCCACGCGATCGAATGCCGTATCAACGCCGAGGATCCGCGCACCTTCGTGCCCTCGCCCGGTACGATCACGCATTTCCATGCGCCGGGCGGCCTCGGCGTGCGTATCGATAGCGGCGCCTACCAAGGCTATAAGATCCCGCCGTACTATGATAGTCTCATAGGCAAGTTGATCGTGCACGGACGGACGCGTGTGGAATGCATGATGCGCCTGCGCCGTGCTCTCGACGAGTTTGTCGTCGACGGCATCAAGACGACGCTACCGCTGTTCCAGGATCTCGTGTCCAATCAGGATATCGCCAACGGCGATTATGATATCCACTGGCTGGAGCACTACCTGGCCAACCATTCGGCATAACGGGATGGCAGGATCGCGCAGGAAGTCCCCAGGCATCACCCCGGAGATCCTCCTGCGCGCCTACTCCATCGGCCTGTTTCCGATGGCGGAATCGGCCGATGATCCGGAAATCTTCTGGGTCGAACCGGAACTTCGCGGCGTGCTGCCGCTCGATGACTTTCATGTTTCGAAAAGCCTTGCGAAGACCATCCGCAAGAAGCCATTCGACATCCGTTTCAACTATGATTTCGACGCGGTGATCGCGGCTTGCGCCGAGGCAACCTCCGACCGGCCGAGCACTTGGATCAACCATACCATCCGATCGCTCTATTCCACGCTGCATCGGATGGGCCATGCCCATTCCGTCGAGGCCTGGGAGGACGGCTGGCTGGTCGGCGGCCTTTACGGCGTCTCGCTCGGCTCGGCCTTCTTCGGCGAAAGCATGTTCTCCCGCCGCACCGACGCCTCGAAGATCTGCCTCGTCTATCTGGTCGAGCGGTTACGCGACAGCGGCTTCACTCTGCTCGACACGCAATTCACGACCGAACATCTGAAGACCTTCGGCGCCATCGACGTTAATAAAGAGGACTATGCGGTGATGCTGGCCTCCGCGATGCAATCGCCGCATCTGGAGTTTTAAGCGCGAGCCGAAGCCGCTTTACTGCGCCGTCGCCGCGCTGTCCGGCGGCGGGACGTCGGAGTTCTGCTTGCAGTCTTTCAGCCAGACGTCGTAGATCGGGTGTTCGACGGCGTTGAGGCCGGGACTGTCGGCGAACATCCAGCCGCTGAAGATCCGGCGGATCTTCCGGTCGAGCGTGATCTCATCAACCTCGACAAAGCCGTCAATTTTCTGCGCTTCCGCCTGGTCACGCGAATAGCAGGCCTTCGGCGTGACCTGGAGCGCACCGAACTGCACGGTCTCGTTTACATAGACATCGAACGTCGTGATGCGACCGGTGATCTTGTCGAGGCCGGAAAAGACTGCGACGGGATTGTTGATGCGCGCGGCGGACGCCGCCTGCGGCAGCAAAGAGGAGCCAAGCGCCAGCGCCAAGCCGGCGGCACGCAGGATCTGATTCCGCGTGAAAAGCTTCATATCTGCGCGTCTCCACCGCATTGGATAGGAGCCGCAGCTGCTGCGGCCAACCTGCGGGTAAAGGTCAATTGTGGCCAAAAGCCGGGCCGCATGGCCCGACCCACGGTGCGTTATCAGTTGCCCGGCGTCCAGGCGTCGTAGTCGCCGGTCACCCGCGGGCGCTCGCCGGAAGCGGCAAGCGAGCCCGGCGGACGATAGGCCTGAGCGGTCCCCGTAAGATTTGGGCGGTGCGCCTTCTGCCATTCCTTGGCGACATAGTTTTCCTTGGACGGCGGAGTGTCGGTGCGGTGATGCATCCAGCCGTGCCAGCCCGGCGGAATGGCGGACGCTTCGGCATAACCGTTATAGATCACCCAGCGCTTCGGCAGACCGTAGGAAGACAGGCCGCCTTCGTAATAGACGTTACCGAACTCATCCTCGCCGACGCGCTTGAATTTGCGCAGGGCGTACAGGGTGCCAAGGGTGTAATAATTCCACCAGGTGAAAACGTGCAGCAGGAACTTCTTCATGTCTTTTCCTTGTGCTTGCCGAAGGTCAAGCGGGTCGGGAATTCGATCCTTCGCTTATGCCGCCGGAATGCCGGATTGTCCAGCGATTCCCGAGCGGCGACGCCTCACTTCAGGGCCATCTTGAAGCCCAGATGCGACTGCACGAATCCCAGGCGCTCGTAGAACCTGTGGGCATCCTTGCGCTTGGCGTTCGAGATCAACTGGACACGCGCAAGGCCACGGCCTTTTGCTTGTGCGATGCAGAATTCGATCATCTGTCCGCCGATGCCCTGACCGCGCACATCCCCGCGCGTCTGAACTGCTTCGATTATCATGAAGGATGCGCCGCGCCCCGTCAGCGTTGTCGCGATCGATATCTGGAAGGTGCCGACGACCTCGCCGGCCTTCTCGGCGACATAGAGCGCCTGGTCCGGCGAAGCGGCGATCCCAGCGACAGCTCTGGCGTAATCGGGAAAGGCAGCTGCATCGGTCGTGTCGCCATGCCCGCCGATATCGTCGGCGGCAAAGAGCGCGATCAATGCAGGCAGGTCGGTTTCGCGGGCCTGGCGGATGATGAGATCGTTCGGCATCGGATGCTCAGTGCGCCTGCAGGCGCTTTTCAAGGATGAGGCTCGGAATGCCTGACTGGCCGGGACCGATATTCTCGTTGCGTCCCACCTCGACGAATCCCAGCCGGTTGTAGAAGCTTATGGCCTCTTCGTTCTTCGGCTCGACCTCGAGCCGCATGATCTCCGCGTTCGGGAAGCAGGTTTCCAGCTCGGCGAACATGTCCCGCCCGATTCCCTGACGTTGCAGCGACGGGCGCACATAGAGGAGATGCAAGATCGCGGTCTTCGCCATCTCCGCGGACATTGCCGCATAGCCGACCGCGCCGATATCCTTGCCGCTGTCGGCAACTAGAAACTCGGCATTCTTTCTGGACAACCGCGCCTTCAACGCGGCGGGCGAAAAAAGATGAGCGACAAGCTCGTCGACCTTCGCATCGCCGTAGAAGCCGTCGTAGGCGGCATGAAAGCTCTCGACCAGCAAGCCACGGATCGTCTCGAGATCACGCTCGCCAGCTGTGCGGACAAAATAGACCATTCGTACTTTCCATGGCAGGACCGCGCCCAAGGACGGCGGAAGCTGAGAAAAGGGCGCCGCTGATCGCGCCTATTCCTCGATACCGAGCTTCGCCTTGACGAGAGCCTGGACGGCCTGCGGGTTTGCCTTGCCGCCCGTCGCCTTCATGACCTGGCCGACGAACCAGCCGGCGAGCGTCGGCTTGGCCTGGACCTTGGCGACCTGATCGGGGTTGGCGGCGATGATCTCGTCAACGGCCTTCTCGATGGCGCCGGTGTCAGTCACCTGCTTCATACCGCGGGCCTCGACGATGTCAGCCGGGTCACCACCCTCATTGAGGACGATCTCGAACAGGTCCTTGGCGATCTTGCCGGAAATCGTTTCGGCCTTGATGAGATCGATGATCGCGCCCAGCTGTGCTGGCGAAACCGGAGTGTCCTCAATGTCCTTGCCGGTCCTGTTCAAGGCGCCGAGAAGATCGTTGATCACCCAGTTTGCTGCCGTCTTGCCGTCGCGGCCTTCGGCCACGGCTTCGAAGTAATCGGCAATCGCCTTCTCGGAAACGAGGACGGACGCGTCATAGACCGACAGGCCGAGGTCGCGCACGAAGCGTTCCTTCTTGTCGTCCGGCAGCTCCGGCAGGTGCGCTTCGAGAGCCTTGATGAAGGCATCGTCGAATTCAAGCGGCAGCAGGTCCGGATCGGGGAAGTAGCGGTAGTCGTGCGCATCTTCCTTGGATCGCATGGAACGGGTCTCGCCCTTGTTCGGATCGAAAAGCCGTGTCTCCTGATCGATCGTGCCGCCGTCTTCCAGAATGCCGATCTGGCGGCGGGCTTCGTATTCGATCGCCTGGCCGATGAAGCGGATGGAGTTGACGTTCTTGATCTCGCAACGCGTGCCGAAAGCTTCACCCGGGCGACGGACGGAAACGTTGACGTCGGCACGCATCGAGCCTTCGTCCATGTTGCCATCGCAGGTGCCGAGATAGCGAACGATCGAGCGCAGCTTAGTCATGTAGGCCTTGGCTTCGTCGGAAGAGCGCATGTCTGGCTTCGAGACGATTTCCATCAGCGCGACGCCCGAGCGGTTGAGGTCCACGTAGGACATGGTGGCATGCTGGTCGTGCAGCGACTTGCCGGCGTCCTGTTCCAGATGCAGGCGCTCGATGCCGATCTCGATATCCTCGAACTGGCCTTGGCGGTCGGGACCGAGAGAAATCACGATCTTGCCCTCGCCGACGATCGGATCCTTGTACTGCGAGATCTGATAGCCTTGCGGCAGGTCGGGATAGAAATAGTTCTTGCGGTCGAAGAGCGAGCGCTTGTTGATCTGGGCTTTCAGCCCGAGACCGGTACGCACCGCCTGCCTGACGCATTCCTCGTTGATAACAGGCAGCATGCCGGGCATGGCGGCATCGACGAGCGAGACGTTGGAATTCTGCGGCTTGCCGAATTCGGTCGAGGCGCCGGAGAAGAGCTTCGAATTCGACAGCACCTGCGCATGGACCTCCATGCCGATGATGACCTCCCAGTCACCGGTGGCGCCGGGAATGAAGCGTTTCGGATCAGGCGTGCGAACGTCGACAATGGTCATTTGATGCTCTTTGGAAGGCTGTTCTTTTCATCTGGTGAGGTAACGGAAATGGTCTGCCGGTGCAAGGCTTTCGGCACATCAGATGCCAGGGCCTGGACCGTAACTGCCGTCGCCCTCGGGTTCGAAGTCCTTGCTCAATCCGACCGACGGCACGTCGCGGTCGAGCTTGGGATTGTAGGCGACCGAAAGCCAATGGATGGCATAGCCATGCTTCTGGAAGAAGCTGATCGCCTCGGTATTACCCGAATGCGTCTGCATCGCCGCCTTTTCGAAGCCCTGCTCGGCGATGTCCTTTTCGATCCGCTGCAGAAGCGCCGAGCCTAGACCCTGACGGGTATAGGCCGGATCGATCCAGAAATCGGAAATCGTCTCATCCAGCCGTTCGCGCGCTCCCCAGCCGGCAATCTGGCCGTTAAGCTCGGCGACCGTAATCGTCAGCCAGTTGCTTTGCGTGAAATACACAAAAGCGCTCCGCGCCGCATCCAGCAGCGCATCCGACTCGCCCATCGCCGCCATGGCCCTTTGCCAGGCTCTGAGGCCAATCTCACTCAAAAGGTCCGCTTCGCCCTCGTGGGCATTGCGAGTGTGGATCATGGAACCCCCGTTCGACGCAACGAGTAGAGCACCTAATCAGCGGCTTTTCTATTAATTTGCGCAGTTGGCCCACCGTTTTTGTGAGCGCTCCCCGAAACCGGCCGCAGCTTGACTGCGACCTCTCCGGTCGGAGCCACGTCTCAAAGACCGGCCGAAAGCTCGGCCTTCATCGCCGCCCATTCCTCAGCGACAGAGCCCCCACCCCGCCGCTTGCCAGCGCGCCAGTACCAGTAATCGGCATTCCAGTCGTCGCCTTCGATGCGGTGACAGATGGCGTGTCCCCAATCGAAGGGGCTTTCGCCTTCACGGCTCTGGCAGATCTCATGGACGGCCTGCCATTGCCCGCCCACGGAAAAGCCGGCGGCCGCGAGGCGATCGAAGGCTTCGATGAGATTGGCAAGATCAGATTTCGACATGAACGCCTCCCTGCGCGCTGCCTAGCCCAGATGCTTTTCCAGGTTGACCTTGTCGAGGTCTATGCCAAGACTTAGGTCGCGCTCGACACCGCGCCAGACGATCGAAAAGCCATTCCGCTCATAAAGACGGATAGCACCAGCGTTTGTCGCCCGCGTGTCGATCTTGGCGACCTTGAACCCTGCCGCTGCAATGCGCGTCAGGAAATGCCGGAGAAGCGCCGAGCCTACACCGCGGCCCTGATAGGCAGGATCGATCCAAAGATCGGAAATATAATCGGGCGCGTCTTCGCAGGCGCCCCATCCGGCCAGTCTTCCGGCGATTTCGGCTACGGCAACGTGGCCCTTGGCCGATGCGGGATAATCGAGGAATGCCTTCCGCGCGGCTTCGACGATGTCGCGGTCGCCGAACTCCGCTTCACCCTGGCTGCTGGACAGCCATGCCGCAAAACCGATGTCGCCGACCAGTTGGTGGTCGGCGACGGTCATTTTCCGAATTGTAAGTCCGCTTACCACCACTTGGCCGGCGTGAATTTGCCGGCGGCCTGTTCGATGACGTGCGCGGTCTTGAAGAGGGTTTCTTCGTCGAAGGGCTTGCCGATGAGCTGGAGGCCGAGCGGCAGGCCCTGGTGATCGAGGCCAGCGGGGACAGCGATGCCCGGGAGACCCGCCATGTTGACCGTCACCGTGAAGATATCGTTCAGGTACATCTTGACCGGGTCGGATGCGAGATTCTCATCGGCGACGCCGAAGGCAGACGAGGGCGTGGCGGGCGTCAGGATGGCATCAACGCCGGCATTGAACGCCAGTTCGAAATCGCGCTTGATGAGCGTACGGACCTTCTGCGCCTTGATGTAGTAGGCATCGTAGTAACCGGCCGAAAGCACATAGGTGCCGATCATGATGCGGCGCTTGACTTCCTTGCCGAAGCCCGCGGCGCGGGTCTTCTCGTATAGGTCGACGATGTCCTTGCCGTCGACGCGCAGGCCGTAGCGCACGCCATCATAGCGAGCGAGGTTCGAGGACGCTTCGGCCGGGGCGACGATGTAGTAGGCCGGAAGTGCATACTTCGTGTGCGGCAGCGAGATGTCGACGATCTCGGCCCCTCCGTCCTTCAGCCAGGCGATGCCCTGCTGCCAGAGCGTTTCGATTTCCTCGGGCATGCCGTCGACCCTGTACTCGTTCGGAATGCCGATCTTCATGCCCTTCAGCGACTTGCCGAGGGAGGCTTCGTAATCCGGCACCGGCAGGTCGACGGAGGTCGTGTCCTTGGGATCGACTGACGCCATCGACTTCAGAAGGATTGCGGCATCGCGCACGTCGCGAGCGATCGGGCCTGCCTGGTCGAGCGAGGAGGCAAAGGCAACGGTGCCCCAGCGCGAGCAGCGGCCATAGGTCGGCTTGATGCCGACAGTGCCGGTGAAGGCTGCCGGCTGACGGATCGAGCCGCCGGTGTCGGTTGCCGTGGCGCCTGCGCAGAGATGTGCGGCAACGGCAGCGGCTGAACCGCCGGACGAGCCGCCCGGAACGAGCTGCTGGTTGGAGCCGGCCGAGCGCCAGGGATTGATGACCGCGCCGTAATAGGACGTCTCGTTGGACGAACCCATGGCGAACTCATCCATGTTGAGCTTGCCGAGCATGACGGCGCCGTCGTCCCAGAGGTTCTGGGTGACGGTCGATTCGTAATGCGGCTTGAAGCCGTCGAGGATATGGCTGCAGGCCTGGGTGTGGATGCCTTCCGTTGCGAAGAGATCCTTGATGCCGAGCGGAATGCCCTCAAGCGCGCCTGCCTTGCCGCCGGCCAGGCGAGCATCCGACACTTCGGCCATCTGCAGCGCCTTCTCGGGCGTGACCTTCACATAGGCGTTGAGCTTCTCGTTTGCCGCCTCGATCGCCGAGATATAGGCCTCGGTCAGTTCGACGGCTTTGATTTCCTTGGCACGCAGCTTCTCGCGGGCTTCGGCAATGGTGAGGCTGGTGAGTTCGCTCATGATGTTTCGCTTCAAATCTGGAATGGCAACGGAGTCGGAAAGCGGCAGCGGGCCTTATTCGACGACTTTAGGCACCAGGAAGAAATTCTGATCGGTGAGCGGCGCATTGGAAACGATATCGGCAGCCTTGTTGCCGTCCGTCACCGCGTCGCTGCGCTTCTTCATGTCCATAGGCGTGACCGAGGTCATCGCCTCGACGCCTTCGACGTTCACTTCCGAAAGCTGCTCGACGAAGCCGAGAATACCGTTCAGCTCGCCAACCATGCGGTTTGCCTCTTCTTCCGAGACGGCAATACGGGCAAGGCGCGCAACGCGCTTAACGGTGGCAAAGTCGACGGACATGGCATTCTCCGAATGGGAAATTTCCCACCCGCTATAAAGACCATGTCCGCCCAGTGCAACGGGGTTTTGCTTAGATGGACAGCGTCTCGCCGGGCTTCATCGCCTTCACCGCGGCCTTCGCCCCCTCCATGCCGGAGACGAACTTGTCGGCCGTCTGGTCAATGATCGGGAAGGTGCCGTAATGGCAGGGGATTGCCGTCTTGAAATTGAAGTAGCGCTGGCAGGCGAGCGCAGCGACGGCACCGCCCATGGTGAAGCGGTCGCCGACCGGCACGAGGCCGATATCCGGCTGATGCAGTTCGTTGATCAGCGCCATGTCGGAGAAGATGTCGGTATCGCCCATCGCGAAGATCGAGGCTTCATCATCGAAATGCAGCATCAGGCCGTTGGCATTGCCGAGCGCGTGGGAGACGCCATCCTCGGTGATCTGTGCGGAGGAATGCAGCGCATTGGTGAACGTGGCCGAGAAGCCGCCGAGCGAGATCGTGCCACCCGTGTTGCCCATTTCAAGCTTCGAAAGACCCTTGGAGCCGAGCCAGGACGCCAGATCGGCGTTGGCGAGAACAACGGCTCCGGTCTCCTTGGCGATTGCGACGGTATCGCCGACATGATCGCCATGGCCGTGGGTGAGCAGGATATGGGTGACACCTGCGGAGACATCCTTGAGGCTCTGACCGGCAAAAGACGGATTGTGCGTCAGGAACGGGTCGAGCAGGATCTTCGCCTTTGCCGTTTCGATGCGGAAGGCGGAATGGCCTAGCCAGGTAATCTTCATGAAACTCTCCTTTTGTTACGTGATGCAAAAACTGGATTGGGTTGCTATGGACATATCCGTTACAGCCGCAAAGAAAAGCGGTAAGTGCTTCAATTTCTTTTGACAGGATGGACGACAATGACGGTGCTGACGATCGAGGAACTGGCGGCAATGCTTCCGCCCGGACAGGCGATCGCCGGACTCGATCTGGGCACGAAGACGATCGGTCTTGCGATGTCCGATCTCGGGCGGCGTTTCGCGACCCCGCGCCCCGTCATCAAGCGGCAGAAGTTCACGATCGACGCCGAAGCACTGCTTGCCTTTGCCGCCAGCGAGAAAGTAGCCGGTTTCGTGATCGGCCTGCCGATAAACATGGATGGCTCTGCAGGTCCGCGCGTGCAGGCAACGAGGGCCTTCGTGCGCAACATGGAGCAGAAAACCGCCCTGCCCTTCGTCTATTGGGATGAACGGCTTTCGACGGTGGCGGCCGAGCGGGCGCTGTTGGAAATGGACGTGTCACGTGCCAAGCGCGCCGAGCGGATTGATTCGGCAGCGGCAAGCTTCATTCTTCAGGGGGCGCTCGACAGGCTCTCGCTGCTCGGCAGATCAGAGGATTTCGACGCCTGACGCACCTTCCACCAGGCGATCATCGTCTTGCGTCTGCGGAAGCCCAGGATGGCCAAGACAACCAGACTGTCGACGGCGATCGCCCGGGCGACCAGCGGCGGGATGGTCTCCGGCGGCACGCCGAGGATTTTTCCGTAAATCTGGAAGGTCAGGTCATGGACCTGACGCGTCAGCATGAAGATCCCGAAGTTCATGTCGTAGTAGGAGAGCCAGTACCAGCCGCCGAGAAAGACGATCGGTCCCAACCAGAAGATCAGGAACCACTTCATGCGGTCTCCCCTCTTTGCCTGAACTCAGGCAGGTCGAGGGTGACCGCCCAGATCGACAGTGCCATGACGCTCAGGACCAGCGCAGGCACAGCAATGTCCAGCGCAAGCACCGCGAAAAACATCATCGCGGCAAGGAGCAATGCGGCTTTGGCGGCTTTGGTTCCCATGATCCTGACAGCTAAGATTTAGACTGCGGATACCCTGTCCCCTTAACCGGCAGGGCGCAACGTAAACCATTTGTTAAGGTTAACGGGCGAGCTGCCGCCTGTGGATCATGACACGAGCAGCGGCTCAGCCGTAGACGCCGCGCACGATGCGCTTCAGCGCCGTTGCGGCCTTCTCCCAGTCCTTCGGGGTCTTCAGCGCCAGACCGGCGCACTGGCCGCCCGCAGCAGCGGAGAGGACAAGATGCTGGATGGCGGCGATCAGGATCGCGTTGATGGCGACTGCATCGACGCCCTTCGGCGGCGCAAGCGAGCCGCGCATGCGCTCCAGCCATTGCGACAGTGCCTTCGAGCGGGCTTCGGCAAGCCGCCTCACCTGCTCGGTATTCTCGGAAACCTCCCAGGCGACGATGCGGCGCATCAGCGGGTCGTCGCGAAGCGCCTCCAGAAACAACAGCGCCAAGCGCTCCATGAGATCGCCATAGGTGAGCAGGAACATGCCGCCTGTGTCTTCCGGAATCCGGTCCCTGACCCAGGTGCCGAGATCGGCGCCGATCGTCTCGACAAGGCCGTTCAGGCCGCCGTAATAGCGATAGATCAGCTGCTTGTCGCATCCGGCGCGGCGGGCGACGGCATTGATGCCGAAATTCTGGAAACCCTCCTCCGCCAGCAGCGCCTTCGCTGCCTTGAGAATCGTCTTCTCGGTCGCGCCGCGGTCACGCACGCGCTTTTCCGGCACCGGCGCCGCCAAAGGCGCCACAGCCGCTGCTTCATCAATCAGCATTGCTTTTCAACCCAGCCCTGTCACCCGACGGTGATTAGCAACTCGCACAGAGCCGGACAACGGGCGAGGATGCCTGCGGACCAAAAGCCCTGTGGAGAAAAGCATTTCCGCGGCGGCATTTACCGGTTGCGAAGATCCGTACAGCCGGTAAACCGGGCCACGACGTGCCGGAGCCGCCAAATGCTGATTATCTTCGAGAGCATCCTCCCGATCTTTCTTCTTGTCTTGCTCGGCGTTGGGCTGCGCCGCAGTCCATTGCTCAACGAGAGCCTTTGGCCGGGGCTCGAGCAGCTCGGCTACTACGTTCTCTTCCCTTCCCTTCTCTTCCTCACGCTGGCGAAAGCGGACTTTTCCGGCATGGAGACGGGCACGATCAGCCTGGTCTCGATCCTCGCCGTTCTTGTCATGTCGGCGCTGGTCTTCGCTCTGTGGCCCGTTCTCGCCCGCGCCGGTGTCCGACCGGCGGCCTATACTTCCCTCTTCCAGACGGCCACGCGGTGGAATGCGTTCATCGCGCTCGCGGTAGCGGAAAAGCTTGCGGGGTCACAGGGGCTCGCCATCGTCGCGCTGGTGATGGCGGTCATCATCATTCCGATCAACCTCATCAATGTCGGGATGCTGGTGTGGTTCTCGGGCGCTTCGCGCGACCTGCGGGTATTTGCCGTGAAGATCGTGACCAACCCGCTGATCATCGGCTGCGCGCTCGGGCTTCTCGTCAACCTCGCGCAAATACCGATCTATGAGCCGCTGATGGTCACGGTCGACCTGGTCGCCCGGGCCTCCCTGGGGCTCGGTCTCATCATGGTCGGCGCGGGGCTCAGAATTTCCGACGCCCTGCGGCCACGCTCCGTGGCGCTGGTATCCGTGCTGCTGAAGCTACTCGCCTTTCCCGCTCTCATGATCGGCATCGGTCTCGCCTTCGGCATCCATGGGCAGCCGCTCGTGCTGCTCGCCCTAAGTGCCGGCGTGCCGACCGCGATGAACGGCTATGTCCTCGCCAAACAGATGGGCGGAGACGCTGCGCTCTATGCCGCGGCGGCAACGATCCAGACCGCGATTTCGTTCGTGACCATCCCGGTGGTCCTCACCGCCGCGACCTATGTTGCCGGCGGGTAGAGAAGATCGACGATATATCCGGCGTCGAAACGGGAATCGAGCATGCCGTAGGTCGAGCGCCAGCCGCCCGCAAGACGAGTCTCGATGAAGGCGTCGGCAATGCGACCCGCCCCGAGCCGATAGAGTTCGGCGGCACCGGCAGCGAGTGCAAGCTGCTCGACCAGCAGGCGGCCCGCCCCCTCGTCGCGCTCGCAGAGCGCCATGGCGGCGCGAAGGACGTCGATCGTCTTCTTGCCTGCCGGGCCGAGATCGCGCGCGAGGCCGGTGAAAACGGTCTCGAAGAGATCCTTGCCGCGCGCCAGCACGCGCAGCACATCGAGCGCCATGACGTTGCCGGAGCCTTCCCAGATCGCGTTGACCGGGGCTTCGCGGTAATGGCGGGCGATCGGGCGTTCCTCGATATAGCCGCTGCCGCCGATGCATTCCATCGCCTCATAGATCAGCGCCGGCGCAATCTTGCAGCACCAGTACTTGGCGACCGGCGTCATGACGCGGGCATAGGCTGCCTCTTCAGCATTGCCACGCGCCTTGTCGAAGGCGTCCGCGAGACGGAAGGAGAGTGCCGTTGCGGCAGCGACGTCGAGCGCCATATCGGCGAGCACGCGGGTCATGATCGGCTGGTGGACGAGCATCTTGCCGAAGACGCTGCGGCCACGCGTGTGGTGCACGGCCTCGGCGAGCGAGGCGCGCATGATGCCGGAAGAGGCCAGCGCGCAGTCGAGGCGCGTGAGCGTCACCATGTCGAGGATCGTGCGGATGCCGGCATCCGGACCGCCAAGCAGGAAACCGAAGGTGTCGTTGAACTCGACTTCGGAAGATGCGTTGGAGCGATTGCCGAGCTTATCCTTCAGGCGCTGGAACTGCAGGCCGTTGGCAGAGCCGTCTTCCAGCAGGCGCGGAACCAGGAAGCAGCCCATGCCCTCCTTCGTCTGCGCCAACATGATGAACGCGTCGCTCATCGGCGCGGACATGAACCATTTGTGGCCGGACAGGCGGTAGATACCTTCGCTGACCTTTTCCGCCGTGCTCTTGTTGGAGCGGACGTCCGTGCCGCCCTGCTTTTCCGTCATGCCCATGCCGATCGTGACGGCGGTTTTCTGCATGGCGGGCTTGTTGGACGAATCGTATTTGCGCGATAGGATTTTCGGCGCCCAGTCCTTCTGAACGGCGGGAGAGGCGGACAGTGCCGCGACCGAAGCGCTCGTCATCGTCAGCGGGCAAAGATGGCCGGTTTCGAGCTGGGCGGTCAGATAGAAACGCGCGGCGCGAACCTTGTGTGCCTGATCCTTGGCGTCGGCATCCGCTTGCGGGTCCCAGACCGAGGAGTGCAGACCGACGGACATGGAGCGGCGCATCAGCGCGTGCCATGCGGGATGGAACTCGACCACATCCAGGCGCTCGCCGCGCGGACCATGCGTGCGAAGCTGGGGCGTGCCTTGGTTTGCCATCCGCGCCAGCTCCTGCGCCTCCGGGGAGGTGGCGTAACGGCCCATGTTTTCCAGGTCCTCGCGCGTGCCGCGCGGCAGACCCGCCGTCAGGTCGACGATCAGCGGATCGGACCGATAGGCATTGATGCCGGACCACAGACTTGGCTGGTTCAGTTCGGCGAATTTTTCTTCAGCGGAGGTCATGAATCGCTTCTAGTGCAAGAGGCAGGCAAAAGGAAACCGGAAGTTACGCTTTCCGCCTCCTGCTCTAACGGATTTGCCGCAAAATTCCATTAGGACATGAGCCTTCGCCCACAGCACATGCTTGCCCCTCACCTCTCCACTCATTATAGAGCGCCTGACACAGCAAGAGGCAGGTTCATGGTCTTCTTTCCCCACCGCCACCTCATCGGCATAAAAGGCCTTACCGAGCAGGATATCACCTACCTTCTCGACAAGGCGGACGAGGCCGTCAAGATCAGCCGCCAGCGAGAGAAGAAGACGTCGACTCTTCGCGGCCTGACGCAGATCAATCTCTTCTTCGAAGCCTCGACACGCACGCAAGCCTCCTTCGAACTCGCCGGAAAGCGCCTCGGCGCCGACGTCATGAACATGTCGGTCGGCAATTCCTCGGTGAAGAAGGGCGAGACGCTGATCGATACGGCGATGACGCTGAATGCCATGCGGCCCGATGTGCTGGTCATCCGCCATTCGAGCGCGGGTGCCGCGGCGCTGCTGGCCCAGAAGGTTTCCTGCTCGGTGGTCAACGCCGGCGACGGTCAGCACGAACACCCGACACAGGCTCTGCTCGATGCACTGACGATCCGCCGCGCCAAGGGCAAGCTGTCGCGCATCATCGTCGCGATCTGCGGCGATGTGCTGCATTCGCGCGTTGCCCGCTCGAACATCCTGCTTCTGAATGCCATGGGCGCGCGCGTCCGTGTCGTCGCACCGGCAACGCTCTTGCCTGCCGGCATTGCCGACATGGGCGTCGAGGTCTTCCATTCGATGAAGGAAGGGCTGAAGGATGCCGACGTGGTAATGATGCTGCGCTTGCAGCGTGAGCGGATGTCCGGCGCCTTCGTGCCGTCAGTGCGCGAATACTATCACTTCTACGGTCTCGACGCCGAAACGCTGAAGGCGGCCAAGGACGACGCGCTGGTGATGCATCCGGGACCCATGAACCGCGGCGTGGAGATATCCTCCGAAGTGGCCGACGGTCCCCAGAGCGTGATTGCCGAACAGGTGGAAATGGGGGTCGCGGTGCGCATGGCGGTGATGGAGGCTTTGCTTGTCTCTCAGAACCAAGGCCCCCGCACTGAAGGACTTGGCGCATGAGCAACTCCATCGTTTTTAAAAATGTCCGCATCATCGATCCTTCGCGCAATCTCGATGAAGTCGGCACCATCGTCGTCAAGGACGGCGTGATTGCCGCGGCCAGTAGGGATGCGCAAAACCAGGGTGCGCCGGAAGGTGCCACGGTGCGCGACTGCAGCGGTCTGATCGCAACGCCCGGCCTGGTCGATGCGCGCGTCCACATCGGCGAGCCGGGTGCCGAACATCGCGAAACGATCGCCTCCGCAAGCCGAGCAGCTGCGGCGGGCGGTGTGACCTCCATCATCATGATGCCCGATACCGATCCGGTCATCGACGATATCGCCCTGGTCGAATTCGTCAAGAAGACGGCAAAGGACAAGGCGCTCGTCAACGTCTACCCGGCAGCGGCGATCACCAAACACCTGGCCGGCGAGGAAATGACCGAGATCGGGCTATTGATGGAAGCCGGAGCGGTTGCCTTCACGGATGGGCGCTCCAGCGTGCACGACACGCAGGTGCTGCGCAGGGTCATGACCTATGCGCGCGAATTCGGCGCCGTCATCTCCTGCGAAACGCGCGACAAGTATCTCGGCGCAACCGGCGTCATGAACGAGGGCCTGTTCGCGAGCTGGCTCGGCCTCGGCGGTATCCCGAAGGAAGCAGAGCTCATCCCGCTGGAACGTGACCTGCGCATCGCCCAGCTGACGCGCGGAAACTATCATGCGGCGATGATTTCGGTGCCGGAATCGGTCGAAGCGATCCAGCTCGCAAAGAGCCGCGGTGCGAAGGTCACCTGTGGTATCTCGATCAACAACCTGGCACTCAACGAAAACGACATCGGCGAATACCGGACCTTCTTCAAGCTCTATCCGCCGCTGCGCTCCGAGGACGATCGCGTCGCAATGGTGGATGCACTGGCGACCGGCGCGATCGACATCATCGTTTCGTCGCATGACCCGCAGGATGTCGATACCAAGCGCCTGCCCTTCGGCGAGGCGGCCGACGGCGCCGTCGGCCTGGAGACCATGCTCGCGGCGGCGCTGAGGTTGCATCATAGCGGACAGGTGAACCTGATGCGGCTGATCGATGCGATGTCGACGCGGCCGGCTCAGATCTTCGGCCTCGATGCCGGAACTTTGAAGCCGGGCGCAAAGGCCGATATCACGCTCATCGACCTCGACGACCCTTGGCTTGTTTCGAAAGACATGCTTCTCTCTCGCTCGAAGAACACGCCTTTCGAGGATGCACGCTTCAGCGGACGGGCTGTCGCGACCTATGTCGCGGGACAATGTGTGCACTCTCTTTAAGAACAGGGTCCGGAGGGGACAATGATTTCCGATCTTTCGACTTGGCAGATCACGCTGCCGCTGGCGCTCACGGCTGCCGTCATCGGCTATCTGCTGGGCTCGATCCCCTTCGGCCTCATCCTGACGCGGGCGGCCGGGCTCGGTGACGTCAGAAGCATCGGTTCAGGCAACATCGGCGCAACCAACGTGCTTCGCACCGGCAACAAGAAGCTTGCGGCGGCAACGCTTCTGCTCGATGCGCTGAAGGCCACAGCAGCGGCCTTGATCATGAGGTATATTGCCGGTCCTGAGGCAGGTGCCATTGCCGGCCTCTTCGCCTTCCTTGGTCACCTCTTCCCGGTGTGGCTCGGCTTCAAGGGCGGCAAGGGCGTCGCCACCTATATCGGCACGCTGCTCGGCATCGCCCCGCTCTTCGTGCTCGTCTTCGCGGCCGTCTGGCTCGCCGTTGCCTTCATCTTCCGCTACTCGTCGTTAGCGGCCCTCACCGCGATGCTTGTCATTCCGGTTGCATTGTGGATACTGGGCGCCGAGAAGGTTGCAGCCGTCATGGCGATCATGACGGTCATCTCCTACTACAAGCACAAGGCCAACATCTCCCGCCTGTTGAGCGGGACGGAAAGCAAGATCGGGGCGAAGGGATAGGATGGACGCAAGCAGCGCAAGGCCAAAGGGAATTGCGCTGACGGAAAGGCAGAAGATCGCCTGGCTGCGTCTCATCCGCTCCGACAATGTCGGGCCTGCCACTTTTCGGCAACTCATCGATCATTTCGGCTCGGCGGAAGCCGCACTTTCGATGCTGCCGGAGCTTTCGTCGCGCGGGGGCGCGACTCGCTCCGTCCGTATTGCAACCGAGGCCGAGGCGCATCGGGAACTGGAACTGGCACACAGATTCGGCGCCCGCTTCGTCGCCATCGGCGAGCCGGACTATCCGCAGGCGCTGGGGCAGATCGAAGGCGCGCCGCCCCTGCTTGCCGTCAAGGGGCATCTTTCGGCCGTGAGCCGCCCGGCTGTCGGCATCGTCGGCTCCCGAAACGCCTCGGTCAGCGGTGCGAAGTTCGCCGCCATGATTGCCCGCGATTGCGGGCGCGCCGGCTATACCGTCGTTTCGGGCCTCGCCCGCGGGATCGATACGGCCGCGCACCGCGCAAGCCTGGAGACCGGCACCATCGCCGCCTTGGCCGGCGGGCTCGACCAGCCCTACCCTCCAGAAAATACTGGGCTCCTCGACGAGATATGGAACGGCAACGGGCTCGCCATCAGCGAAATGCCTTTTGGCTGGGAGCCGCGGGCGCGGGACTTTCCAAGGCGCAACCGGTTGATCGCCGGGGTTTCGCTGGGGGTCGCGGTCGTCGAGGCGGCGACGCGTTCCGGCTCGTTGATCACCGCGCGGCTTGCCGGCGAATTCGGACGGCTGGTCTTTGCTGTTCCGGGCTCGCCGCTCGATCCGCGCTGCCATGGCACGAACGGGCTGCTCAAGGAGGGCGCGATGATCGTAACGTCGCCTGAAGACGTGGTCGAGGCGCTGGCGCCGCTCTCGCAGCGCGATCTCTTTTCGACACCCGCGGTCAGGGAGCCGGACGTGGGCGAGCCCGATATGCTGCCGCCCGACGATTCCGAACGCACCCGGATCGTCGAGGCGCTCGGGCCTTCACCGGTTGAGATCGACGACGTTATCCGGCATACCGGGCTCGCGGCGTCCGCTGTCTACCTAGTGCTTCTGGAGCTGGATATCGCCGGTAGGCTGCACCGGCATCCGGCCGGTCTCGTCTCCCTTGCGATGGGGGATTGAGTTTACTACATGCGGCTGTGAAGCTCGCCGGCCTCCACATAGGCCATCTCGATAAGGTAGCAGAGCATGTCCGCCTTTTCCTTTTCGGCGACTTGATGCAACTCCCCGAGCATCTGGCGGATAAATGCAATGTTTTCCCGCGAGGCCGATTTGCTATTCTTTGTTTCAACCTTTGGCGCCATGAAGGGTCTCTCAACAATTACGGACGGCCACATTGATAGGAGCCTTGACCACACTTGAAGGACGATAATCCAATTATCATAAATTGCAATCTGCAAATAATCACTCTTTGGTTGCAAACCATTGTGGCAAGCAAAATTCTGCATACCCCTTGACCGGAACGATTTCCCTGTCCATGTCGGAGAACCGGTATTCCTCAAGCGGCAAGTATTACGGCACTCTCCTCGCCGGATGCGGCACTTTTTTTAGAGAATCATGATGAATGTTGTAGTGGTGGAATCGCCTGCCAAGGCTAAGACGATCAACAAGTATCTGGGGTCCGGATACAAGGTGCTCGCCTCCTTCGGACATGTGCGCGATCTGCCTGCCAAGGACGGCTCGGTTCTTCCTGACCAGGACTTCGAAATGCTTTGGGAGGTCGACAGCGCCTCGGCCAAGCGCATGAAGGATATTGCAGACGCGGTGAAGTCGTCCGACGGATTGATCCTGGCGACCGACCCGGATCGCGAGGGTGAAGCGATCTCCTGGCATGTGCTGGACGTGCTGAACAAGAAGCGTGTGCTGAACGGCAAGCCGGTCAAGCGCGTCGTCTTCAACGCCATTACCAAGAAGGCCGTGCTCGACGCCATGGCGGAGCCACGCGACATCGACGTGCCGCTGGTCGATGCCTATCTGGCACGGCGCGCCCTCGACTATCTCGTCGGCTTCAATCTTTCGCCGGTTCTATGGCGCAAGCTGCCGGGCGCCCGTTCGGCCGGGCGCGTGCAGTCGGTTGCCCTGCGTCTCGTCTGCGACCGCGAATCCGAGATCGAGCGCTTCATCTCCGAAGAGTACTGGAATATCTCGGCACTGCTGAAGACGCCGCGCGGCGACGAATTCGAAGCCAAACTGGTTGCAGCCAATGGCAAGCGGTTGCAGGCACGCGCGGTCGGCAACGGCGAGGAGGCCGGCAAGCTGAAGGCGCTGCTCGAGGGAGCGGCCTATGTCGTCGACAGCGTCGAGGCAAAGCCCGTCAAGCGCAACCCGGGACCGCCGTTCACGACTTCGACGCTGCAGCAGGCGGCCTCCTCGAAGCTCGGCTTCTCGGCCTCCCGCACCATGCAGGTCGCGCAGAAGCTCTACGAGGGTGTCGATATCGGCGGCGAGACGGTCGGTCTCATCACCTATATGCGTACCGACGGCGTGCAGATGGCGCCGGAAGCGATCGATGCGGCGCGCCGCGCCATCGTCGATCAGTTCGGCGAGCGCTACATGCCCGAGAAAGCCCGATTCTATTCGACCAAGGCCAAGAATGCCCAGGAAGCCCACGAAGCTATCCGGCCGACGGACTTTAATCGCTCGCCTGACCGCGTGCACAAATTCCTCGATGCCGACCAGATCAAGCTTTACGACCTGATCTGGAAGCGTGGCATCGCAAGCCAGATGGCGTCGGCCGAAATCGAACGCACGACAGCAGAAATCACCGCGGACAACAATGGCCAGAAGGCCGGCCTGCGCGCCGTCGGCTCCGTTATCCGATTCGACGGCTTCATCGCGGCCTACACCGACCAGAAGGAAGACGGCGAGCAACCCGACGACGGCGACGAGGATGGCCGCCTGCCGGAGATCAATGCGCGCGAAACTCTCGCCAAGCAGAAGATCAATTCCACGCAGCACTTCACCGAACCGCCGCCGCGCTATTCGGAAGCCTCGCTGATCAAGAAGATGGAAGAGCTCGGCATCGGTCGTCCGTCCACCTATGCTGCCACGCTCGCGACGCTCCGCGACCGCGAATATGTGACGATCGACAAGCGCAAACTGATTCCCCACTCCAAGGGACGTCTGGTCACGGCGTTCCTCGAAAGCTTCTTCACGAAGTATGTCGAATATGATTTCACGGCCGATCTGGAAGAAAAGCTTGACCGGATTTCAGCCGGCGAGCTGAACTGGAAGCAGGTGCTTCGCGATTTCTGGAAGGATTTCTTCTCGCAGATCGAGGACACCAAGGAACTGCGCGTCACCAACGTGCTGGACTCGCTCAACGAGGCGCTGGCGCCGCTGGTCTTCCCGAAGCGCGAGGACGGCAGCGATCCGCGCATCTGCCAGGTCTGCGGCACCGGCAACCTATCGCTGAAGCTTGGCAAATACGGCGCATTCGTCGGCTGCTCAAACTATCCGGAGTGCAACTATACCCGCCAGCTTTCCTCCGAAAACGGTGGGGAAGCCGAAAACGGAGCCCTGAACGAGCCGAAGAATCTTGGCACCGATCCGGTGACCGGCGAGGAGCTGACGCTGCGTTCCGGCCGCTTCGGCCCCTACATCCAGCGCGGCGACGGCAAGGATGCCAAGCGCGCCTCGCTGCCGAAGGGCTGGAAGCCGGAGGATATCGACTACGAGAAGGCGATGGCGCTGATCTCGCTGCCGCGCGATATCGGCAAACATCCGGAAACCGGCAAGATGATCTCGTCCGGCATCGGCCGCTATGGACCGTTCCTTCTCCATGATGGCGGCTACGCCAATCTGGAAAGTGTCGAGGATGTGTTTTCGGTCGGCCTCAACCGCGCGGTGACGCTGATTGCCGAGAAGGCGAACAAGGCTCCGGGCGGACGCGGCCGCGGAACACCAGCCGCGCTGAAGGAGTTGGGCGACCATCCCGATGGCGGCGCGATCACCGTTCGCGACGGCAAGTACGGGCCCTATGTAAGCTGGGGCAAGGTGAATGCGACCCTGCCGAAGGGCAAGGATCCGCAGGCGATCACCGTCGAGGAAGCGCTCGCGCTGATCGCCGCAAAGGCCAGCAAGGCGCCGGCGGCCAAGGGCAAAGCGAAGCCGAAGGCGAAGGCCGAGGCTGCCGAAGGCAAGGCGACGAAGACAGCCGCCAAGCCAAAGACCAAGGCATCTGCGAAGGCGAAAGCGCCCGCGAAAACGAAAAAGAGCTGACCGTGAGCAAGGCCCCGCGCGAAAGAACGAACACCATGGGCAAGCGCCCGGGCAAGATCGGCCGCGCAGACCAAGATGACGCGGTCGTTGAACCGCTGAACATCGTGCATGGCGCATTGCCGTCTCGCGAAGTCATCCTGCGCTTCATCGCCGACCATCCGCAACAGGCCTCCAAGCGGGAAATCGCCAAGGCTTTTGGCCTGAAGGGCGACAACCGCGTCGAGCTCAAGCATCTGCTGCGCGATCTCGAGCAGGAGGGCATGCTGCAGAAGACTCGCAAGTCGCTGATCCGGCCAGGCGCGCTTCCACCTGTCACCGTTCTCGACATCACCACGCGCGACAAGGACGGCGAACTGATCGGGCGGCCGGCGGAATGGCCGGAGGATCAGGGCGTTGCGCCTGCGGTCGCCATCCGCCAGTCGTCACCGGCGGGACGCCAGGGCAAGGGCAAGGCGCCCGTTGCCGGAATGGGCGACCGCGTCGTAGCGAAGATCTTCCCGGCCAAGGACCGAGGCGGCCCCGCCTATACGGCGCGCATCATCAAGATCATCGAAAAGCGCCGTGGCGCGAGCATGGGCGTCTTCCGCACGGCGCCCGGCGGCGCGGGACGGCTGCTGCCGATCGAGAAGCGCGGCGAGGAAATGGTGATCGATCCGGATTATACCGGCGGCGCCAAGGACGGCGACCTGGTCGAAGTCGAGATCGCCCGCCTGGGACGCTTCGGCCTGCCGCGCGCAAAAGTGCTGTCGGTCGTCGGCTCCGTCGGCTCCGAGAAGGCGATCTCGATGATCGCGATCCACGCGCACAGCATCCCGCATGTGTTCCCGCAGGCAGTCATCGACGAAGCCGAGGCTGCAAAGCCCGCGACCATGTCGCATCGCGAGGACTGGCGCGATGTGCCGCTGATCACCATCGACCCGGCCGACGCAAAGGATCATGACGACGCGGTCTATGCCGAAACGGATCCCTCGCCAGATAATCCCGGCGGCGTGGTCATCACCGTGGCAATTGCCGATGTGTCCTACTATGTGCGGCCAAATTCGGCACTCGACCGCGAAGCGTTGAAGCGCGGCAACTCGGTCTATTTCCCCGACCGCGTGGTGCCGATGCTGCCGGAGCGTATTTCCAACGATCTCTGCTCGTTGAAGGAAGGCGTCGACCGGCCGGCGCTTGCCGTTCGCATGGTCTTCTCGAAGGAAGGGCGAAAGATCGGGCACACGTTTCACCGTGTGATGATGAAGAGTGCCGCGAAGCTCGCCTACAGCCAGGCGCAGGCGGCAATCGACGGCACGCCGGATGACAAGACCGGGCCGCTGCTGGAACCGATCCTGAGGCCCCTTTGGCAGGCCTATGAGGTGATAAAGCGAGGCCGCGACAGGCGTCAGCCGCTCGAGCTGGACATGCCTGAGCGCAAGATCCTGTTGAAACCGGACGGCACCGTCGACCGCGTCTTCGTGCCGCCGCGGCTCGACGCCCACAAACTCATCGAAGAGATGATGATCCAGGCCAACGTCTGTGCCGCCGAAACGCTTGAGAAGAAGCGTCAGATGCTGATCTATCGCATCCACGATGGGCCGACCCTCGCCAAGCAGGAGATCCTGCGGGAATTTCTGGCAACGCTCGGCATCTCGCTTGCCAAGGGCGGTAACGTGCGGGCGAACAGCTTCAACGGCATCCTCGCCAAGGCCGAAAACACACCGCATCAGACCATGGTCAACGAAATGGTGCTCAGGTCGCAGAGCCAGGCAATCTACAGTCCGGAGAATATCGGCCATTTCGGGCTGAACCTCATGAAGTATGCGCACTTCACATCGCCGATCCGCCGATACGCGGACCTGATCGTCCATCGCGCGCTGGTCGGCTCGCTCGGTCTTGGCGAAGGCGGCATTACGCCGGAGGAAGAAGCCTCGCTTGACGATATCGCCGCCGAAATCTCGACCTTCGAGCGCCGCGCGATGGCGGCGGAGCGTGAAACGGTCGATCGCCTGATCGCCCATCACCTCAGCACGCGCGTCGGCGAAGAATTCGAAGGCCGCGTTTCCGGTGTCACGAAATCGGGACTATTTGTCGCTCTCCCTGAATATGGAGCCGATGGCTTCATACCTATATCAACGCTCGGTACGGACTATTTCATCTATGACGAGGCGCATCAGGCGCTGTCGGGTGAAAGGACCGGACTGGGGTACCGTCTTGGGGACGACGTGACCGTAAAGCTCGCTGAAGCGATCCCGCTTGCGGGTGCGCTTCGTTTCGAGATGGTAAGCGAAGGACGCAAGATGCCGACGGCGGTGCGCTCCTTCCACAAGGCTGGCCGCCGCGACAACCGGCAGGCCCGCAACAAGGCCGGGACAAGGCCGCCCAGAGGGCGGCGGTAGAGCATCCTTCCGGGGTGCTCTGCATTTGAAGTGAAGAGCGTCCCTTGTCCGCACGGCGGGCCGGCGGCGCTCCATGCGTGTAGGGACGCAGGAAGGAAGACCATGAGCACCGCCTCCAACGAACAACCGATCCGTTATGGAGAAGCAGAGAAGACCGAACGACCGCTTGGCCGCTCCATCATGCGCGGCATGCAGAACCGCTGCCCGCATTGCGGCACCGGCAAGCTTTTCAGGGCTTTCCTGAAGCCCGTCGACAATTGCGCCGTCTGCGGCGAGGCAATGTATCACCACCGTTCCGACGATCTGCCGCCTTACCTCACCATCGTCGTCGTCGGCCACATCATCATCGGGGGCTACATGATGACCGACTTGGTTTGGCCAATGCCGCTGTGGCTCACCTTCGCCATCTGGACACCCCTTACCCTGCTGGCGGCGCTGCTGATAATCCAGCCGATCAAGGGTGGCGTGATCGGCCTGCAATGGGCGCTTCGTCTGCACGGCTTCGGCGGTCACGGCGACGATCACGACGAATACGAGATCCCCGGTCGCCGCCGCTCAATGTAAGCGAACCTTCACGGTCAAGACATATTTCGCATGTAGTGGGCAACGCTCATCGGCGCTGCGGGGTTATCGACGCCCTTCAGCGCCGGTCCGGCCAAGTGAATGGTAAAGCGTTTCGAAATGAACATCTTGCCTGATCTATTGCCATCGGCACCGGACTTTCCGTAAACAAAGTCCGTCACTTAGATTTGGCACGCATGTGCCTTTCTATGTGTCAAAAAAAACGGGCGATTCGCTTTAGTCACTCAAGGATGAATTAATGTCTCAGCCGAGAAACGGCACAGCGGGCGATGTCGAAGAAATCCATTGGCCGTCGCTGGTTGCCGCGATCTCGTCGATTTCCGCCGTGGGAATCGCAATCGGCCTCGGACTTCCGCTTCTCAGCATCATCCTGGAAAAGCGCGGCATCCCCTCAACGCTCATCGGCCTGAATACCGCCATGGCCGGGGTCGCCGCCATGATTGCAGCGCCGATCACGACGAAACTCGCGCATGAATTCGGCGTCGCATCGACCATGCTCTGGGCGGTGGTGATTGCAGCCCTCAGCGCGCTCGGATTTTATTACGCGGAGAATTTCTGGCTCTGGTTTCCGCTGCGCTTTGCCTTCCACGGCACGACGACCACCCTCTTCATCCTCTCCGAATTCTGGATCAACGCGGCCTCTCCGCCTTCGAAACGCGGCTTCGTGCTGGGCATTTACGCGACGGTGCTTTCAATCGGCTTCGCGGCCGGCCCCCTGCTCTTCTCGATCCTCGGCAGCGACGGCATAATGCCGTTTCTCGTCGGCGCGATCGCGATCCTGCTTGCAGCGATTCCGATCTTCATCGCCCGGCATGAAAGCCCCATCCTCGACGAGAAGCCGGAGCTGCACTTCATGCGCTATGTCTTCCTGGTGCCGACGGCGACCGCAGCGGTCTTTATTTTCGGCGCCGTCGAAGCGGGCGGGCTTTCGCTCTTTCCGATCTACGCGATCCGCGCGAACTTCACCGAATCGCAGGCTGCCCTGCTGCTGACGGTCATGGGCGTCGGCAACGTTATCTTTCAGATTCCGGTCGGGCTGCTCTCCGATAAGATTTCCGACAAGCGCCCGCTTCTCGCCGGGATGGCCTTCATGGGCCTTATCGGCTCGCTGATGCTTCCGGTCCTCTCCCATAGCTGGATCATGATGGCGCTGGTGCTGCTTTTCTGGGGCGGTTGCGTCGCCGGCCTCTACACCGTAGGCCTCAGCCATCTCGGCTCACGCCTGACAGGCTCCGATCTTGCCGCGGCAAATGCCGCCTTCGTCTTCTGCTACGCCGTCGGCACGGTTGCCGGTCCACAGGTGATCGGTGCGGCAATCGACGTTGCCGGAAACAACGGCTTTGCATGGTCAATCGCCTGTTTCTTCGGCCTTTATGCCATACTGGCCGGCATAAGGCTGCTTTTCCTCCGAAAGCGGGCTTGACTTTTCGGGCGGGATTCGTAGTTTCGCGCCAGAATTTGCCGTGGAGCCCATCCGGCTTTCCACGGCTTTCATTTTCTTAAAGGCAGGACGACCATGGCCAAGGCTACCACAATCAAGATCAAGCTGCTGTCGACGGCCGACACCGGTTTCTTCTACGTCACGACGAAGAACAGCCGTACGATGACGGACAAGATGACGAAGACCAAGTATGACCCGGTTGCTAAGAAGCACGTCGAGTTCAAGGAAACCAAGATCAAGTAATTCTTGATTCCAGGTTGATTCAAGAAGCGCGCGCCATCCGGTCGCGCGCTTTTTTGTGCCTTGAGCGCCAGTTGCCACCATGTCTGCGCAAAACAGAAACGCCGTCCTTCCGCAAGGGGAAGGACGGCGTTCTCTTGGATTGGGGGCCGGCCAGCAGGCAACGCGGCACGAGGAACCGCTTGAGTTGCGTGCTAGCCGGCCGACCCCACGACCCAGGAGATGCGGCGGACCTGAGCATCATGGGGTATGACGGCGCCTCCAAAAGGAGCGCTTTCTCTATGAGCCGATAATTTGCGCAAAAATGAAAGAAAATCAACAAATTCTTAATCGCCGGAATTCCTAGCATGCTCCTATGGTTAAAAGTCCAACTTCGGGACAGCTGGGTGATAACCGATTGATCTCTGCAGCCATAAAATGAAATAGTTTCGGCCAAGAAACCACCCGATATATCTCAGTAGCACTATGGATGCTGACCTTACGTAAGACATCGGACACTTCGATTGCGCCAATAGCACCCTCTCCGAAGACGCCCTCAAAACGTGCTATTCTTATATGGCAGCGCTGCTGTTCTTATCCCTACTCGCGACACTTCCGGAAATGGCCCCTTATATTTAGAGATCCACTTCCAAACGGCGCTGTCTGCAGACTGGGCCGTTTCTCCGACGCCATTATTACAAATGTTTAAGGATTAGCGTTTTCCGGTGGAAAACTACTCTTTCGATCCGTTGTGACGTCGAATTTGATCAGGCGGCCGCAGCAACAACGCGGTTTCGACCGGTATTCTTTGCTTCGTAAAGAGCAAGATCTGCCTGCTTCATAAGCTGGTCCGGTGTGAGGACGGAAGACAGGCG
>NZ_JBNDHT010000080.1:0-30617 GCF_056755115.1 Rhizobium sp. SVR5-2C
CCCAATTCGGCTGGACCTTGAGGATTGCCCGTCAGAAGAGCGGCTGGGCGTGCTTTTGCGCCGCTTGCAGGGATAGCGTGGCAGATCGCTACCCGTTCCAGGTTTTTTTAGCCAGGCTCCGGCCGCACCTGGATGGCCACGCCTCGGCGGCACGGACGGCTAGCGGTTGAGAATCTCATCAACAATCACGAGATACCATGCAAATTCAGAAGTAACGACTGAAAGAAGCCGGGAAACCCTTCTATCGTTCGCAGTGTTTGCCCACGATGAGGGCCGTGGATCGGAGCGGGTTTTAGCTCTTCTGTTGGAAGTCCCGATCCACTCTTCCTAGCCAACGACGAAAACCGTCCACTAGCAGCCAAATGTCGTATTCCCATTCCAACCATAGAAGTTTAGCGTCGACATGCTGCAGATCAAGCCGCTGGCGAAGGCGCGTATAACGCTCGGATTGTTTATCCGGCAGGCCGGAAGCGCGAATAGAACGACGTCTTTGACGACGTCCGAAAGTCTCGAGCCGGCTCTCAAATTCATTAAGTTCTGCCCTGAGTGTTTCGAGATCGATTGCCATTTGGAACGTCCACTTTTTGTGTCCTGATTGAAATATATCGTATTACGATATATTTCAAGTGCGCCCGAATGATCGAGAGAATGGCGTCTATTACCCTTCAAAGCCGCGCCGGCCGACGAGACTGCCGAGGAAGCCCCGAGGAAGCGGCGATCGTCGCCGCCAGCGCGTTGCCCCCGTTCGGAACCGAAGCTTCCGGTACGAACCGCATGGCGGTTGCCGTCGACATCGACAAAAACCCCGATCACGACGCCAAACACGCCCGCCCGATCATCAGAACGGCGTAGTTTGGAGCTACGGTCACGACGAGACCCGGAGACGATCATCCGCCCGGTCATGGCAAGGAGGACGAACTTGCGGTCGATGCCTCCGAGGCTGAGGATATGAACAGGCTGGTAACGACCGCGAAGAAGACGGATATCGAGATAGCCTGCCCCGTCTGCCCTTCGGTGAGTGTCAGTTCGTTGGTGATCGGGGTGAGAAGCCTCACCGGCATGAATTCCGAGGCGATCAATGCGAATGCGCAGAGCGACATTGCGAAGACCGCACCCCAGTTCGCGTCGGACACTTCCGCCCGAATGTTTTGCATACCCAGGACCACGAGCTTCCCGAAACCAACGTCGACGAGCAACGCGCGCCGCCGGTCAACAAATAGCCGGGAGGAAGCTGGCGACGGCTACGGACGAGGAAGCGGCCGAAAACGAACAACGGATATCTTCCCGCTCGTGCAGCCTGGGGAGGAGCTTTGCGCATTGATGTCGCAGAGCAGGAAGCGAAGCGCTGGGAGGAGCGTTACATCCACGCCTATGGCCGCCGCGGGTCAGGATCCGAACGCCCTTAGGTTCGATCTGCACGGCCAGGCGGTATCCGCCGAGCTTGATCTCGTAGATCCAAGTCGGGCATCTGGGCACTTTCGGCTTGAGCAGCGCGAGGCAGGGCTCGATGCGTTGTGGCATTGGATCTAGGACTCCATATCTCGACGACTCACGCTTCGGGTAAAACCGGCTTTACGGGTCAATGTGTGGGTGGCAGACTGCTGGTATGCGTTCAACGCGGTCACCATTCGAAATGGTGTAGCGTCACCACCGGTTAATTGGATGTCCAAGGGGGCGAAAGACACTTATTTGCCACTGCGGAAACCACGCAGGCGTTCTGCTCGCTCAGAGTCTCAATTTTTACAGGGCCGCGAGCAGGATATTGCCCTGATCGATCATCTGTTAGAGGGGATCGATCAGAGTGGATCAGCACTCGTTATTAGCGGTGAACCCGGAATTGGGAAATCCGCAATCCTTGAAGTAGCGAAGCAGCGAGCCCTCAAACGCGATATGGCGGTTTTGAGCATGACTGGCGTCCTCGCCGAAGTTCATTTGCCGTTCGCGGCACTTGAGCAAGCACTGCGCCCGCTAATGAAGCAGATAACAGATTTGGCACCTCGCCAGCGATCCGCCCTACTGGCTGCTTTCGGTGTACACGATGATATGGGCGCACCTGATATGTTTCTGGTGGCGCTTGCGACACTATCTCTTCTTACCGAAAGCGCGACGCGCAGGCCCATCCTACTCATTGCCGACGATGCCCAATGGTTAGACGAGGCAACTTATGAGGTGCTGGCCTTTATCTCACGTAGACTGAGTTCGGATCCAATCGTTCTTTTGGTGGCCATGCGCGATGGCTTCAACCGTTCATTCGACGACGCCTCCACCCTGCGGCTCCGGCTTTCGGGACTGGACGATGCCGATGCCGAGCGTCTGCTTGACGTCCATGCGCCCGGCCTCCCTGGCGAACTACGCAGCCGCTTCCTCAAAGAGGCTTCCGGCAATCCCCTGGCCCTTTTGGAGCTACCTCGCCACGAGGGAGCGGCAGACGCTCGAGAGACGAGATGGCTTCCACTGACGCAGCGCTTGGAGCGTGCCTTTTCAGCCCGTTTGGGCGACCTTCCGGCTAAGGCCAGAACCCTGCTGTTTGTGGCAGCAGAAAACGACGAGACATCGCTCCACGAAATTCTCTCCGCCGCAAGAGCGGTGTTGGGCAAGCGCGTGCAGATCAATGACTTGGAACCGGCGATAGCGGCAAAGCTGGTCGAGGTTGACGAAACGGAGGTGCGGTTTAGACACCCGCTCGTACGTTCAGCGATGCACCAGGCGGCCGATCTAGCGACGCGGCAAAGGATCCATGCTGCCCTTGCGGTGACAGTTCGTGACCAACTGGATCGACATCTATGGCATCGTGCGGCGGCGACCATTGGACCAGATGACGAACTCGCAGGCGAATACGATTTAATGGCCTCCCGAGCAGTACGACGAGGGGCGGTAGCCATGGCAATCGAGGTTCTCGAAAAAGCGGCACGGCTGAGCAGCACGACAAAGGCCAAAAGCGACCGGCTCTTGCGTGCTGCCGAACTTGCCGCTGACCTCGCTCAGCCGGAATTACTAGAGCGTCTGATACGGCAGGCCGAGGTGGGCGAAGCCGATCATCTCGCAATTGCGAGGATCGGTTGGTGTCGTGAGATCGGCCAGCCTCCTATGGTCAATGATCCGACGAAAATCCCCACTCTTGTTGGCCTAGCAGCACGGGCGGATGCTGCCGGCGCCAAAGATCTTGCGAGTGACCTGCTCTGGCGCGCAGCTCAACGCTGCTGGTGGAGCAATGCAAATAGAGACATTCGCGAAAGCATCCTGGTCGCGGCAAACAACCTCGTCTTGCCAGAGGCGGATCCACGCTTAATTGCAATATCCGCGTACGCAGAGCCGCTTCAACTGGGAGGCTACGTATTCAGTAAACTCCAGCAGCTCACCGGAACAATTGACGGTAACCCGACAGTAGCAAGAATGCTCGGAAGCACGGCCAACGTCATTGGCGCCTTCGATCTCGGAGTAGGTTTTCTTGCCGACGCGGCTGCGGCATTGCGTGATCAGGGGCGGCTCGGCGACCTCGCGCGCGTGCTTTTTGCTCAAGCGTGGGCCGAAATGGAAGTGGGCGATTGGCCGGGGGCAATGCGCGAGGCCGAAGAATCCGTTCGGTTTGCCGGAGAGACTGGGGGGACTCTGTGGATCGCTGCGGCCACCATTGTCAAAGCAAAGCTTGCCGGAATGATGGGAGATCTGGAGCAATCACAGGCCTATGCGGCCCAAGCAGAAAGCCTGGCTCTGTCCGTTGGCGCCAGTTTCTTGCTGGCAATGCTGCAAATCGCTCGGGGCATATCGGCAATCGGCGCAGGTAGGCATTGGGAGGCTTATGAGCATCTGCGGCGTCTCTTTACTCCCGCAGATCCGGCTTTCAATTCCGGCCTTCAATTTTTTGGGCTCGCCGATTTCGTGGAGGCAGCCTGCTTCTCGGGAAACGCCAAAGCGGCCCATGAAGTAATCGAAGAGATGCAGCGCGTCGCGGCTCCCTCGCCGGTGCCGTGGGTCGAGACGATGCTGTACTATGGTAAAGCGTTGCTCGCGCCGCCCGCAGATGCCGAGCAATGGTTCTTGCAAGGTCTTGGGCCGGTCGCAAAGAAGTGGCCGTTTTTGAGAGGACGTCTTCTCCTGGCTTATGGCGGGTGGCTGCGCCGCCAGCGCAGATCCGCGGATTCGAGGGCTCCGTTGCGTGAGGCCAGAGATATATTCGATGCGCTGAGCGCCTCGCCTTGGAGCGAGCGCGCCAGAGAGGAACTGCGCGCTTCGGGCGAGGCCAGCCGCCGTCGAACCGAATACTCGTGGGAGATGCTGACTCCACAGGAGCTTCACATCGCACAACTCGCTGCCGAGGGTCTTTCGAATAAAGAGATCGGCACCAGGCTCTACCTGTCTCACAGGACGGTCGGTTACCACCTTCACCGGATCTTTTCGAAAACCGGCGTCACGTCGCGCTCCGGGCTGCGCAACATCCTTCCTAACATTAGCAACTCGGCGAGCTGACCGCCGAACTATCATCGGACTGGTCATTTGACAGAAGCGCTCGCTTCCCTTTGCGGGTTACCAGTGTGGCTGCATGCAACCTTCTCGGGGAGAATGACCGTGAAACTCTTGCCCTCACTAGCAACCCTCAGCCTCGGAGTAAGCCTTATGGTTCAACCTGTTCATGCGGCTCCGGACGCCGCCACCGACACCCGCATCGATCCTCAGGTTCGGGCGTTCCTCGCCAAGATCAATAAGGATTCGAGTCCATTCTGGAAACTGCCGCAGCCAAAGCCCCAGGAGATCTTGACCGGCCTTCAGAATTCAACACCCGTCGACATGTCGGGGGTGAACACGACCGAGGAAACGATCACCCAGGATGGTCAAACCGTAAAGATTTACATCATGAAACCCGAGCACTTCACCGGTAAGCCTGGCGTGCTGCTCTTTATTCACGGCGGCGTCTGGATCGTCGGTAATTTCCAAAACCATCAACGTCTTCTGCGGGATTTGGTGGTCGGCTCCGGCCAAGTTGGCGTATTCGTCGAGTATTCCTCCTTGCCTGAAGCGCGCTTTCCGACACAGCTAGATCAATCCTATGCCGTACTGAAATGGGTCGCCGCGCACGCTGAGGAATTCGGCGCGGACGGCAGCCGAATCGCGGTGGCTGGCAATTCGGTGGGTGGCAACATGACCGCAGCGCTGACGCTCATGGCCAAGGACCGCGGCGGCCCGAAGATCAGCTTTCAGGCACTTCTCATTCCGGCCACGGATGCAAGTGTCGATACCGGCTCATATCATGAGTATGGAGACGACCGTTTCCTGGCTCGCGCGTTCATGGAGTATGGCTGGGGCCTTTATGCTCCCGATGCCAAAACCCGCAATAATCCTTATGTGTCTCCACTACGCGCCAGCATCGATCAACTCAAGGGCCTGCCTCCCGCGCTTGTCATCACGGCCGAGAATGATCCGCTGCGTGATGAGGGCGAGGCTTATGCAAGGAAATTGAAGGAAGCCGGCGTAACGGTCGCCGCAGTTCGCTACAATGGCACGATTCATGACTTCGTTCTCTTGAACGCAATCCGCAACGTTCCTTCCACTGAGGCCGCAATCGACCAGATCAATGACAATCTACGTCATTATCTGGAGCCAGCGACACATTAACTTCTAGGGTAACGCGGCGTTCTCCACGCGGCGTTACCCTAAGATACCTGAGACCGTGCCGCCATCGAAACTGGCAGAAAGGCCGCTTGCGCCGCAGGCTCGTGATTGAGGTCGACGCCGTTCGTCTCCTTACAAGCACGACGCTCAGGAGACCTAATGCGCTTGCCGGCCCTGGCCGGCAGCGATCGTCCGGCTTTCATCACTGCGAGCGAGAACCGCTGATATCGTTCACAACTCCCACGCCATCCCGGAACGTCCGTTTCCGGGATACTTATTTCGGACAGCGTCAATTCAATTCCCTTCACTCGAGGCTCATCCTGTCATGCCGGGATAGCCGTCGATGTCGCAAATCTTCCGCCGCTTACACAAAAGCGTCACCGGCAGCCGCTATGTTAAGTCATCCGAATGAATTTAGGATTCATCCGAATGATTTATGAACAACGTTCGATCGAAGCGAGATCGCGGTCCGGACAGTGGCAGATCGTTGAAAAACAAATCAACAGGGATATCGTCTCGGGTGCTCTTGCGCCCGGAAGCCGTCTGCCGACGGAAACCGAGATCATGGATCAGTTCAAGGTCGGCCGGCACAGCGTACGGCGGGCGATCGCCGAATTGGCTTCTGCCGGCAAGGTGCGGGTTGAACAAGGCCGCGGCACCTTCGTGGAAGAGCAGTCCGTCATCACCTACAATATCGCCCGGCGAACGCGCTTTCGCAAAAACCTGCTGGAACAGGGGCGCGTCCCCTCCGGCCAGCCGGTCTCAGAATCCGAGATCGCAGCGCCACCCGGCGTCGCTGCGGCGCTGAAGCTTCTCGAAGGCGCCAAGGTCTACATGATCGCCCGGCGCGGCTTTGCCGACGACGTACCGATCAGCCTCAGCCATTCCTACCATCCGGTGGAGCGGTTCCCGAATATGCATCTGCGCCGCCGCGCGGGTGAGTCGGTCACCAGCATCTACGCTGCCTTCGGCATTCCTGACTATGTCCGGCAGAGCACCATGATCCTCACCCGCCGGGCGATCGGCGATGAAGCGGAGCTTCTCGCACAATCGTCCCAGCAGCCGGTGCTCGTCGTCCAGAAGACCGACGTCGACATGGAAGGCCGGCCGATCGCCTATTCCGAGACGGTCTGGGCCGGAGAACGCGTGCAATTCAGCATTGACAACGAGCCGGAGGATCACGTCGCGCCCCCGGCGAAAGGACAGGACGATGAATGAAACCATGGAAGCCGGCGCGCGCCCTGCCAGCTTCAGCCATGCAAGCATGCTCGACATACTTGCCAGGGCCGATGCCAAAGGAATCAAGGCTGTTGCGGAGGATTTACTCGATGAGCTGGGACCGGTGGAGGTTCTCGTGAACCGCACCGGCCTTGCGATGCTACCCTATATCGACACTGTACAGAACACGGCCTTCCATCTCGGCGAGGTACTGATGGCCGAAGCCCATATCCGCCTGCCGTGCCAGGGCGTGGAAGGCTATGGCGCCGTCATCGGGCGTGATCTCGAACATGCGATGGCGATGGCCGTCATCGATGCGAGCTTCGCAGGCGATATCGGCAAGGCCGGTATCGTGACCTTTCTGGCAGATGAGGAACGCCGTCAGGCGCAGGACGACGACATAAGGCTGCGCAAGGTCGAGGCGACGCGCGTACGGATGGAGACCTTCTGATGAGTCAGACCTTGCTCCTTCCGACTGATGAGGACATGCGTTCCAACGTCACTTTCGATGCGCTGATGTGGGCGCTAGCCCGCCCCGGCCGTGTCCAGCCCCTGCCCTTTCCAGGCCTGCTCGCGCTGGCGGAGAGCCTGCTCGACCGCGAATGCAGCTTCTTCTGCTCCGATGAGGGGCTGAAATCCGACATCGCCAGGATCGGCGCCAACGCCGTTGCCCTGCCGCAGGCTGAATATGTCTTCGCATCGATCGGTGACGACGCGGAAGTGTCCGCGCTTTCGGCGATGCTTTCCGGCAACTTGCTCTATCCTGATGCCTCGGCGACGATTTTCGCACAGGCACAGATTGGCTCTGGAACGAGGCTTCGCCTTACCGGCCCCGGCGTCAACGGTTCCGTCGATATCTCCATCGGCGGTGTGCATCCGGATTTCTGGACGCTGCGCGCGGAGGCCATCCGTTATCCCCTAGGCTGGGACATCTACCTCGCCGATGGCGAAAGCCTGATCGGTATTCCCCGCTCCACGAAGATAGAGGTGCTCTGATGGCCTATGTTGCAACGCGCGGCGGCGAACACGCTATTGAACAGTCCGAGCGTCTCTACCGCGAAGAGCTTGGACAGATCGACAAGGCCCGCGTCGAGGCGATCGGCGAGAGCCTGCCCTACCTCGTCGACCGTGTCATGGGCGAGGCTTCGCTCTACGCGCCCGAGCTAGCGGCGCTGGCGCTCGCTCAGTCCGGCGGCGATCTCTACGAGGCAGTGCTGCTGCTGCGCGCCTACCGCACGACCCAGCCGCGCCTGACGATTGCCGAGCCGGTTCGCCAGCAGGATCTCTTTACCGTCAGACGTATTTCGGCTGCTTTCAAGGATATTCCGGGCGGCCAGATCCTCGGGCCGACGCTCGACTATTCGCATCGTCTGCTGAATGTCGACGTGCTGAACGGCACGGCTTTCGTCCCCGAGCCGGTGGAAGCGGCAGAACAGCCGGCACCCGCCACACAGCCGTCGCTAACGGACTGGCAGAAGGCGCAGGGCCTGATCGCCGAGACGCCGGCCGAGGATGTGCCGGTCGACGAGATTCCCGACGTCACCCGCGAGCCGCTGTTGTTCCCGGCAAGCCGCGCCCACAAGTTGCAGAGCCTTGCGCGTGCAGATACCGGCGGCACGCTGGCGCTCGGCTACTCCACCATGCGTGGTTATGGCAGCGTCCACCCGACCGTCAACGAGCTGCGGCTCGGGGAAGCCGAAGTGCGCATCCGCCATTCGCGCGGTACGCTCTTCAGCGCCGGACGCGCCCGCGTCAGCCAGAGCGAGGTCATCTCCAAGAGCAAGGGCCTGGAGCTCGGCTTTTCTGCCACCTTTGGCTGGAACGAGGTGAAGGTCATCGCCGCCGCCTCGCTCGATCTCGCCTCCAACCAGCCCAATCCGCATCCGGCCTCGAACGAGGAGTTCATCCTCTACCATACGGAGCCGGTCGAAAGCTCGGGCTTCTGCATCCACTTCAAGCTGCCGCACTATGTGACCTTCCAGTCGAGCCTCGATGCGCTGCGGCGCGTCAAGGCCGACAAGGCTGCCAATGAACCCAGCGCGCCCCAAGATGGCGCGGCAAAGCAGGCCGAACTCGAAAAGGCAATGCCGTGAAACTCGATCAATTGACCAAACCTTGGGCGGCCTTCAGCTATAGCTTCCTGGATGAATCCGCCAAGCGGGAGATGCGCCGCCGCATCCTGAAAGCCATTGCCATTCCCGGCTATCAGGTGCCCTATGCCAGCCGCGAAGTGCCGATCGCCCGAGGCTGGGGAACCGGCGGCCTGCAGGTGACGCTGACGCTCTTGAAACCCACCTCCGTCGTCAAGGTCATCGACCAGGGCGCCGACGATTCCGTCAATGCCAGCAGCATCCGCAAGTTCCTGCGCCGCGTCAGCTCGGCCAGAGAGACCCTGGATACGCTGGAGGCCGATATCATCCAGTCGCGCCATCGCATTCCGGAGGAGAAACTGCGCGAAGACCAGATCCTCGTGCTGCAGGTTCCCAATCCCGAGCCGCTGCGTCCGGTCCAGCCGGATATGTCCGAAGCGCGCATCATGCATGGTGATGCTGATTATGGTCAGCTCTGGCTGACACTCTACGAACAGCTCGTGCGCTCCGGCCGCATCATGCAGGGTTCCAGCTATCCGAGCATGGTCAACGGACGCCATGTGATGACCCCTTCGCCGATCCCGCGCTGGGACGTGCCGAAGATGAACCAGGCGGCGAACCTCACCATCCTCTCTGCGGGCCGCGAAAAGCGTATCCATGCCGTGCCGCCCTATACGCGCGTCGAACCGCTCGTTTTCGACGACGTGCCCTATCGGGTCGAAGATCATGCCGACAAGATTTGTCATCGCAGCGGCGTAACAGGCTACTTCATGAACGAACTGCCGCAGGACGACGGCTCCTCGAGTTTTGAAGTCTCCGACAGCCAGTACGGCGTCAAGCACATCCGCAAGGGGCAAGGTGAGACCGTCGCCATTGGCGAAACCTATTACAAGCAAGGCAGGATCGAGCAATGACCGCCGCAAATCTTTCCGCCTCCGGGCGCCAGCCGCCGCGGCTGATGCTGTCCTCGCCCATCCTGACGATGAACGGCATCCGCAAGAACTTCGGTGACGTGCAGGCGCTGCGCGGCGTCGACGTCACCGTCTATCCCGGCGAAGTGCTGGGCATCGTCGGCGAATCCGGCTCCGGCAAATCGACGCTGCTTAGAATGATGAACCTCGAAGACAGGCCCGATGACGGCGAATACAGGCTGGCGCTTCCCGGCCGTGAAGACCTCAATCTCTTCACGCTCGACCGTTTCGAGCGGCGGATGCTGCGGGCGCGCCATATCGGCATCGTTTACCAGAACCCGCATCTTGGTCTCCGAATGAACCATACGAGTAGCGGCAATGTCGCCGAGCGGCTGCTGATTGCCGGCGAGCGGAATTTTGCTGTGCTTCGCGCCCGCGCGAAAGGCGCGCTCGATGCCTCGGAATTTCCGGTAGCGCGCATGGATGCCCGCCCGGCAGAATTGTCCGGCGGCATGCAGCAGCGCGTGCAGCTTGCCAAGGCGATCGCGCTCGAACCGGCCCTACTTCTGCTCGACGAGCCCACGACGGGGCTCGATGTGAGCGTCCAGGCGCTGGTGCTCGATACGCTGAAGCGGCTGCAGCGCGAGCGCCGGATCACTATCGTCATCGTTTCGCATGATCTCGGTGTTATCCGCACCATGGCGGACCGTGTCATGGTGATGCGCAACGGCGAAGCCGTCGAAGAGGGCCTCGCCGACCAGATCTTCCAGGATCCGCAGCATGAATACACGCAACAGCTCGTGCATGCGAAGCTTTGACAGGAGGCTGACCCGGTGAACATGCACACACATCCTGCCGCTCCCGCGCAAACGATCCTCTCTGTCCAGGGGCTGGCCAAGCATTTCGAGATGCATCATCTCAAACGCACGCTGCACGCCTTCGACAAGGTCGATTTCGAGCTGCGCGAGGGCGAATTCATCCTGCTGACGGGAGAAAACGGCGCCGGCAAATCAACCCTGCTGCGCACACTTTACCGTTCCTATCTGCCGCGATCAGGCCATGCCTATTACCACACGCGCGAAGGCGTCATCGACCTGACGGTAGCAGCCGATGTCGATATCGCTCTCCTGCGGCGCCGGGAGATCGGCTTCGTAACGCAGTTCCTGCAGGCGCGACCGCGCGTAGCGGCCGAAGAATTGGTCGCCGAACCGCTGCGCCTTGCCGGCCGACCTTATAGCGAAGCGATCGAAGAGGCCCGCCGCTGGCTCTCCGCCTTCGGCGTCAAGCCTGGACTCTGGGCCGCCTACCCCTCCACCTTTTCCGGCGGCGAGCAGCAGAAGGTCAATCTGGCGCGTGCGCTCATCCTGCCACAGCGGCTCCTGTTCCTCGACGAGCCGACCGCTTCGCTCGATAAGAATGCGCGCCGCGCACTTGTTGCACGTCTCGCCGAGCTGAAAGCCGCGGGTGTCGCGATGATCGGCGTCTTTCATCACCCCAACGATGTCGCGGATCTCATCGACCGCGAAATCAGCCTTCAAACCAAACAGATCCACGATGGAGCAGAGAATGTGGTTGAGTGATTTCGAAATCGTGCTGCGCGATAGGACCATACCGCGCGGCGCAATTAGGATCGAAGATGGCATGATCGCTGACATCAGAGAGGAGCCAGTGGCTTCGGCCGATATTGCCGGCGATGGCAGGCTTCTGCTTCCGGGTTTTATCGACATGCATGGCGACATGATCGAGCGCGAGATCGAGCCGCGGCCGAATGTGCGCTTTCCGCTGGAGCTCGGCATTTTCGAGCTCGACAAGAAGCTCGCCGGCAACGGCATCACCACCGCCTATGCGGCCCTGTCCTTCCATGCCAACAGCAGCTACGGCCATATTCGCTCGGAAGAACATTCACGCTCGATCATCCAGACCCTCGTTGAGCTCCGAAAAAACGATCTTCTGATCGACCATAGAGTTCATGCGCGCTTCGAAATCACCTTCACCCACGCCCGCGTCGTGATCGAAGATCTGCTGCGAGCCGGCGCCCTCGATCTCATATCGCTGATGGACCATACCCCAGGTCAGGGCCAGTATCGCGATGTCGAACGGCATATCGAGACGATCGCGCGCAACAACAAGATCACCCTTGAGCAGGCTGCCCAGCGCGTGCGCGAACGCATGGAAAACCGCGCCCAGAACAATGACGCGGTCGACAATCTGCAGGGCATCGCTGCGACGGCGCGCGACCATGGCGTCATCATCGCCTCCCACGACGATGACAGCATCGAGAAGGTCGCAATCGTCGAGGGGCTGGGGACGCGCATCAGCGAGTTTCCGGTAACGATGGCCGCCGCTCAGGAGGCCCGCAAGCTCGGACTTGCGACCGCGATGGGCGCGCCGAACGCACTTCGCGGACTATCCTATTCGGGCAATCTTTCTGCCCGCGAAGCCTATGAACGCGGCGTTCTCGACATCCTGGCGAGCGACTACCATCCCTCCGCCATGCTTCCGGCGGCCATCGCGCTTGCGGATGCCGGATCGGGCGGATTGCCGGCTTCTGTTGCACTGGTCAGCGCCAACCCCGCCAGGGCGCTCGGGCTTACAGACCGCGGGGTGATCGAGATCGGACTGCGTGCCGATCTCGTCATCGCCGAACACGGCCGCCTTCCGCGGGTACGGGCAACCTTCTGCCGGGGCAAACAGGTCTATTCGGACGGAATTGTTTCGCGATTCCAACAGGCTGCGTAAGCGGCCTGATGCCGAAGGGCCGTGTAAACTCCCTCCTGACAAAATACATCCGGAAAGTTCGGATGTATTACTTGATGAAAACAGTGTAACTACCGACAAATATTGAGAAATTACTTAATAAAACTGTCATACGGGAATGCTATATTCCATTTCATAGGCTGGCATTTAAGTATAATTCAGTTGCGTCTTTGACGTTTCTGACAAGCAGAGGTCTTCCGGTGCTTGAACTTCACTCCCTCAAGAAGAAATTCGGTCAAACACACGCAGTCGACGACGTAAATCTGTCGATCGATGCCGGGCAGATGGTTGGCATCATCGGTCGCAGCGGGGCGGGCAAATCGACGTTACTCCGGCTGATCAACCGCCTGATCGATCCGACATCCGGCACTGTCATGTTCGACGGCAAGGACATCACCAAGTTGCGCGGCCGAGAGTTGCGCCTCTGGCGTGCCTCCTGCGCCATGGTGTTCCAGCAGTTCAATCTGATCGAGCGCATGGACGTCCTGACCAACGTGCTGATCGGCCGCGTCGCCCAACACGGGTTCGTCTCTTCCATGCTGCGCCGCTTCACGGATGAGGAAAAGGAAATGGCGATCCGTGCGCTCGACCGGCTCGACCTCGTGCCACAGGCGCTGCAGCGGGCGGGCACGTTATCAGGCGGACAGCAACAGCGCGTCGCTATCGCCAAGGCGCTGGTCCAGAGCCCGAAGATCATGCTTGCCGACGAGCCGATCGCGTCGCTCGACCCGGCCAATGCGACGCGCGTCATGGAGGCGCTGCGCAAGGTCAACCGCGAGGACGGCATTACCGTTCTCGTCAATCTTCATACGCTCGATACTGCTCGCAACTATTGCGAACGCATCATAGCCATGCGGGCCGGGCGGGTGCGCTTTGACGGCGCACCGGCGGATCTGACTCAGGAACGGGTCCGCGAAATCTACGGTACGGACGATTTCGACGCAGAAATCGACGAGGCCGTGACATCCACCTCATTCAACGCAGGTCGAACCGTAAAAGAGAAGGTCTACCAGGCGGTATGAGTTTCGCCCGCGGCTCCGTTAGGCCGCTGGCTTTCCTTTTGCAACAGGAGAGTTGGAATGAAAAACGTCCTCATGCTTGCGGCCGTAACGGCTGCACTTGCCCTTTCCAGCCAGGCCCATGCCGACGGTTGGAAAGACCAGTACAAGACGATCCGTCTCGGCGTTCTCTCAGGCGAAAACGAAAAGGACCGCATCGCACGCCGCGTCGGCTTCCAGCAATATCTGGAAAAGGAACTCGGCGTGAAGGTCGAGATCTTCACCGCCGGCAATTATGACGGCGTCATCCAAGCGCTCGCCTCCGACCAGATCGAATTCGCCTTCCTAGGCTCCTCGGCCTATGCCGCCGCCTATACCGAGACGAATGGCGGCGTCGAACCGCTGCTCGCAAACCAGGAACAGGACGGCTCGACCGGCTACTATTCGGTCATCACCGTTCGTTGCGATTCCGGCTACAAGTCGGTCGACGACCTGAAGGGAAAGGTGCTGGCGTTTGCCGATCCGGATTCGACGTCCGGCTATGCCGTGCCCTTCTACAACCTCGTCAAACAAGGCTACGATCCGAAAACCTTCTTCTCGGCCATTCCCTTCTCCGGCGCCCACGAAACCGGAGTCATGGCCGTCGCCAACAAGCAGTTCGACGCCGCTGCGACCTATGTCAACAACGAGGTTAGCGGCATCCCGCAGCGCATGGAATCCAAGGGCATGATCCCGAAGGGCGAGATCTGCCGTATCTGGCAGTCGCCGGAAATCACCAATGGCCCGTTCACCACCCGCACCAACCTGCCCGCCGACATGATTGCTGAGGTCAAGGCGGCGGTAAAGGCAACGCCGGAAAAGGCGCCTGACGCTTTCAAGGAAATGAGCGGTGGCGACAACTCCACCTCCAAGGGTTATGTCGACGTCGACCACCAGCGGTACCAGTGGATCGTCGACATGCGCGACTGGCTGAAGAAGCAGCGCCGCAACGGCTGACATCCCTCATCCACGTCATGCACGGGAGCGCCGTTCCATCCGGCGCTCCCACGACCAGGATCCGATATGACGACCGCGACACCCTCCATCACCATCCGCCGATTCGAAGCCGAATACCGCCTTGTCCGCAGCCGCGCCAAAACCGTGCAACTTGTTTCGCTCACGCTCGTTGCTGCCGCTGTTCTGCTGACGGCCTGGACGGGCGGCTTCTTCGACATGACCGAGGTCAATCTGCCCTCAGGTGAGCGCATCACCACCTGGAAATTATGGGCCTCCCTGCCCCGCCTCGGCGAATATCTCTACAAGACGCTGCCGCACTTGCGTATTGAAACGCTCGGATCCGACCTTGCCGAGTGGTTTTGGCGCTGGCCGGTCTGGCTCGAACTGCTCGGCGAAACGATCCTGATCGCTTATGTCGCGACGTTCTTCGGCGTCGTCGGCGCCTTCGTCCTCAGCTTCCCGGCCGCCCGCAACCTCAGCCCTAACAGCTTTCTGCTGATCGCCTCCCGCCGCTATCTGGAGGTCATCCGCACGGTCCCCGATATCGTCTGGGCGCTTATATATGTCTTCTGCTTCGGCGTCGGACCACTTGCCGGTGTGCTGGCGATCGCCACCCATGCGACGGGTTCGCTCGGCAAGCTCTATTCCGAGGTGAATGAGAATATCGACATGCGGCCGCTGGAAGGCGTCAAGGCTTCGGGCGGCACCTGGTTTCAGCAGATGCGTTATGGCGTCGTGCCGCAGGTCATCCCGAACATCATCAGCTACACGCTGCTGCGCTTCGAGATCAACGTGCGCTCCTCCTCGATCATCGGCTATGTCGGAGCCGGCGGTCTCGGTCAGGAGATCCGCACCGCCATGTCCCTTCAGGAATATACCGATCTCTCGGCGCTGTTCGTCATCATCCTCGTCACGGTGGTGATCATCGATTTCCTGAGCGAGAAGCTGCGCCACCGCATCATCGGCATCGAAAGCCGGAGTATCTGAGACATGATAGATACCTCTTCCTTTTCCGAGCTGCGGCAGCGCGTTCCAGGCGCCTTCTCGGTGGAGCCGCGCGTGCGGCTGATGCGCTATGCCTGCGCCGTAGCGCTTATCCTGCCGCTCATTGCCGGCCTCTATCTCTTCGACTTTTCACCGGCGCGCATCCTGAACGGCCTATCACGGCTCGGCATGATCTTCTCCTTCATGTTCCCGCCGTATATCTGGACAACCTGGCAGGAATGGAGCGATGTACTCGTCGGCCTGGGACAGACGATTTCGATGGCTTTCCTCGGAACACTGCTTGGCGCGATCGTCGCCTTTCCGCTCGCCTTCCTTGGCGCCAAGAACATCATGCCGCTCGGCTGGGTGCGGCTATCCACCCGACGGGGGTTCGATGCGCTACGCGCTGTCGAACAGATCGTACTCGCGCTCATCTTCATCCGCGCCTTCGGCCTCGGCCCGCTTCCGGGCGTCTTCGCCATTGCCGTTTCCGAAATCGGTACCTTTGCCAAGCTCTTTTCGGAAGCGATCGAAAATACCTCCCGCAAACCCGTCGATGGCGTCCTGGCCTCGGGCGGCGGGCCGCTGCAGACCATCCGGCTTGCCATCATGCCACAGGCCATGCCGGTGATCCTGTCGATCATGCTCTATAACTTCGAGTCCAACACCCGCTCCGGCACCGTCCTCGGCATTGTCGGCGCCGGCGGCATTGGCTTTCTGCTGGCGGATCGCATCGCTGCCTATCGCTGGCCGGAAGCCTGGACGATCATCTTCCTGATCGTTGCCGTCGTTTATGCTATCGATCTTTCCTCCGCCTGGCTGCGCGGTAAGATCATCGGCAAGAATGACAGCGCGCGCTAGCGGCGAAAGAGCGCGGCGCAACTCGATCTCGGACCATAGAAAGCGACCTCCGGAAACGAGAAAGCCTGCCGCGGGAGGAGGTGCGGCAGGCTTTCGAAAAGAACCGAACAGCGACTGGGAGGAGGAGCGTCGCTGTTCCGGCAGACGTCCTTGGGAGGGGAGTGGGCGTCTGAAACACGAGGCGCTGCGGGAGGAGGTGCATGGCTTCGATGTAGGCCAGCATACGCTGACACTGATCATTGGAAAGAGATTATGCTGCAGTGCAGCTATGCACAAAACATGCATCTCGCGACGGCGACAGATGCGCGGGCTTCTTCTACCACTGAAACGCAAAACGCCCGCTAAAGAGCGGGCGCCTCGAAATGCTTTACACCACTCTCAAAGAGAAGTGGCAGCGCGAGCAACGTTGCGAATTTCGCTGCGGTCAATACCCAGATCGCTCAACTCGCGATTGGTCATGCGACCCAGTTCGGCTACAGTCTGACGATACTTGCGCCAGTTGTTCAAGGAGCGTGCGACGTTCATGATGATCCCCTTTCCTGAGGTCCGTTTGACGTCAGCGACCGTGATTGGCTCCGGCGTCGTTCGATGTCACGTATATAGGTGCTTTGCCCGCCTCATGACATGAACAATGCATCAGGCCAGTTATGCGCCAGACGCGGCACTCTGCTGCGCAGTGCTCAAATCGCAGCCGCTCAAGCCCTGAACCGATCGAATGCGGTCAGGTATCTGGTCGGTGATAGAAATCACGATCTCATCCAAATGCCGAATATTCTGCGCAACTGCTTGGCGTAAGCCGCCCCATCGCCGGATCGTTTCGTAAGACACCACAATGCCGCGTTACAACGGCGTTTCCTGACCATCCGCAGGCTCAAAGGGACCCGGAAATAGAGCCAGCGCATGGGCAATGATCTGCCGCGGGAAACGGTGACGCTTGTAGCGATGGCAGCACTCTTCATCCCACCGTCTCTTGCTGACGGCTCGTTTATGTGACAACGCCATCCAAATATATTTAGGATCACGCGCCGTCAGCCATAGTACTATACTTATATCTTCAAGCTATTTTGCCTGATATCCCGCTACATAGATTTATATATGGGAGGACAGAAAAATCAATCTTTGTAATGCCTAATTGCGGATGCCAACGTCGTGAACACCGCACTTGCAGTTGGGAGATTGCAAATTCGGCTGGCCCAGGGAGAGGGTGACAGCGCCATTTGCGCTATGCTGAAAATATAACGGCCAGCAAAAAATGATGCCCGTCAATGGGAGGAGATAATTGAGCAACGATTTCGAGGATCATTGCTGGCGCGATCTCGTGCCGGCGGATGTGCTGGAACTTTACAGTCATTACGTGCGGCCAATCTCCGTGGGGCCACGCCCTGCCCTGCTGGCGATCGATCTTTATGAACTGGCCTATCAGGGCGGCCCGAAACCGGTCGCCGAGGTCTCAAAGGAATTCCCCAGTTCCTGCGGCATCAATGCCTGGAACGCCATCGAGCCGACCCGGCGCCTCTTCGCCGCAGCCCGCGCCGCAGGGTTACCAATTCTCTATACGACCAGCGACACGAGGCCGGACAGCAAACCCGCCGCCATCCGCGCCACCAATCGGCGTAGCGCCAAGAGCGATCCCTCCGTCTTCAACATCCGGCCGGAATTCGCGCCGCAGCCAAGCGATGTCGTCATCACCAAGCAGCGGGCGAGCGGCTTCTTCGGTACGCCGCTCATCGCACATCTGACGCAGCTCGGCGTCCAGACGGTGATCGTCTGCGGAGAAAGCACCTCGGGCTGCGTTCGCGCCACGACAGTCGATGGCTATTCCTACGGATTCAAGATGGTCATGGCTGAGGAATGCTGTTTCGATCGCAGCGACATGTCGCACAAGATCAACCTGTTCGACCTCCACCACAAGTATGCCGATGTCATGCATGTCGATGAGATCGTGAAGCAGCTGGACGGCCTGAAACGCGCGGAGGCCGTCTGATGACACCTGGTCAATACGGTCCCTTCCCCTATTCGCCGATCATCGATCGACCGAAATGGACTTTGCCCGGCAACGCGCGCCTGGCACTGTGGGTCATTCCGAATATCGAGTTCTTCTCACTCGATGAGCAGATGCCGACCGCATCCGGCGGCAAGATCCCGGACGTGCCAGCTTGGGCGGTGCGCGACTACGGAAACCGCATCGGCGTCTTCCGCATGATGAAGGTGCTCGACAAATATGGCTTGCGCGGCACCGTAGCACTCAACAGCGACCTGTGCCTGCATCATCCGCGAATCCTGGACGAAGCCGTCAGGCTCGGCTGGGAATTCATGGGGCACAATGAGAGCAACACCCGTCGCCTCAACGCCATTCCCGCTGACGAGGAACGCGAGGTCATCCGCAACACGCTGAGCACGATCGAAGCGCAGACCGGTCAGCGTCCGGTCGGCTGGCTGGGTTCCGGTCTCCAGGAAACCTGGCACACGCTGGACCATCTGGCCGCCGAAGGCGTGGAATACGTCGCCGACTGGGTCAACGACGACCAGCCGTATCGCATGAACCTGGAGGGTGGCAGCAAGATCCTCTCCGTGCCCTACAGCCTGGAGCTCAACGACAAGCCGGCCTTCGAAGCGCGGCACGTAACTCCCGATCAATTCCGCGACATGATCTGCCGGCAATTCGACGTGCTTTACGAGGAAGGTGCCGAAAGCAGCCGCGTCATGGCGATAGCGTTGCATCCCTACATAATCGGCATGCCGCATCGCATCCGCGCCCTGGATGAAGCGCTGGCCTACATCTGCAGACATCAGGGCGTATGGCTGGCCACCGGCCGCGAGATCGCGCGCGCCTATACCGAAGCATTTCTAGCATGAGGAATATCATGAAAACGAATTTTGCCGCGGTCGCCGCTCTTTTGTGCCTACCACTTGCGGCGCATGCTGCCGACAAGATCACCATCGCCACGGTCAGCTCGAGTTCAGCGATGAACTGGCCGCTGCTGATCGGCATCGATAAGGGTATCTTCATCAAGGACGGCGTCGAAATCGACCTGGTTGCCGCGCCATCCAGCGCTGCCGTGCAGCAACAAACAGCCGCGGGTTCCGTGGACATGGGGACAGGCGGTCTCATCGACCCGCTACGTGCCATCGATCAGGGCGCCCCCATCACCGTTGTCCGCATCGAGGCCAAATATCCCCCGTACGGCCTCTATGCGCAGAAGGATGTCAAGTCCTATGCCAACCTCAAGGGCAAGACCCTGATGGTCGGCGGTGCCAAGGACGTGACACGGATCTATCTCGAGCGCATGATGGCGTCGAACGGGCTCCAGTCCGGCGATTACGATCTGATCTACGCTGGCGCCACGTCGGCCCGGTTCGCCTCACTGCAATCAGGCGCTGTCGCGGCTTCAATCCTGTCGGCGCCGCTCAATTTCAAGGCCGCGTCGCTGGGCTTCACGGATCTCGGCACGACTATCGATTACGTGAAGGATTTCCCCTTCACTGCTTATTCCGCCAATATCGACTGGGCTAAGGCGCATCAATCGGCGCTGCAGAACTTCCTGAAGGGCTATAGCGATAGCGTTGCCTGGTTCAATGATCCTGCTCATAAAAAAGAGGCAATCGACATCCTGGTCAAGCGCATCAACGCCGACCCCGATGATGCCGACAAGACCTATGACTTCTTCATTAAATACCAGATGTACGACACGCACGGTACGGTTGACGACAAGAGTCTTGCCGGTCTGCTTCAGGTATTGAAAGACCTGGGAGATCTAAGCGGCTCAGCCGATCCCAAGCGCTTTTACGACCCGTCATTGGCGGCAAAAGACTGATGGCGGAAGAAAGACTTCAACGGGCGACGACGTCGCCTCGGGTTGCCCGGCTTAGTAGCGCTGCCTGGAGTGTAGCTTCAATCGTCTGCGGATTGCTCATCTGGGAACTAGTCAGCCGCTATCTGGTCGCCAGCAAATTGTTCCTCGCTGCCCCCAGCCAGGTTGTCCAGATGATCGTTCATCTCGCTGCGACAGGCGATCTCATGCGACATCTGGGCGTGAGCGCGGAGGAATTCGTGCTGGGCTATGTCTCAGCAAGTCTCCTCGGTATTCTGGTCGGTGTCGCCATCGCGCACTCCCATGCAGCCAAGCAGACATTGCAGCCTTGGATCTCCGGCCTTTACGCCACCCCGACCATCGCGCTTGCCCCACTTTTCATCTTGTGGATGGGTGTCGGCATCTGGTCGAAAGTGGTGATGGTCGCGACCCTCGTGATCTTCCCGGTCATCATCAACACCGAAGCCGGCCTGCGCACCACGAGCGTCAATCTGATCGAAATGGTCCGCTGTTTCGGGGCAAACCCGGCGCAGGTGTTCATGAAGGTATCGCTGCCTTCGGCTCTGCCATTCATCTTCGCCGGTCTCAAGCTGGGCATCGGTCGCGGCCTGATCGGCGTGGTCGTAGCCGAGTTATTCGGCTCGCGGGCTGGTATCGGCCAATTGATTTCCCAAGCGGCCGACGCTTTCAACATGCCGCAGCTCTTCGCTGGCGTTGTCCTGCTGGCAATTGCGGGTGTCGGTATGACCTCAGCATTCAGTTGGCTGGAAGGCCGGCTGTTGCACTGGCGGAAGTAACAGCATGACGAATTCACCGAAACTTGCCGTTCGCGGCCTCACCAAGCGATTTAACGATCTGGAGGCCCTCAGTCATATCGATACGGAGATCGCTGCCGGCGAATTCATTTCGATCGTTGGCCCTTCCGGCTGCGGCAAGACGACCTTCCTGCGCATCGTCGCCGGACTCGAACAGGCCAGCAGCGGCGAGATCCGGCTTGATGGAAGGCCAATCACCAAGCCCGGCAGCGACCGTGGCTTCGTCTTCCAACAGGACAATCTGCTGCCCTGGCGGACCATTCTGGCCAACGCCATGATCGGGCCGGAGATCGGCGGTTTCGGTGACAAGGATCGCGTCCAGGCGACACGTCAGTTGCTGAAGCTGGTGGGGCTCGAAGGTTTCGAGAACTATTATCCAAAACAGCTTTCCGGCGGCATGCGCCAGCGAGTCAATCTCGCCCGCGCCTTGGCGGTCGACCCGGAAATCCTGTTGATGGACGAGCCTTTTTCGGCACTCGATGCCCAGACACGCGAGATCATGCAGACCGAGCTGATGCGCATCTGGGAAGAAGGGCGTAAGACCGTCCTCTTCGTTACCCACCAGATCGATGAGGCGGTCTATCTTTCCGATCGGGTATTCGTCTTCGCTCGTCGCCCAGGGCGCCTGCAAGAGATAATAGAGATCAACCTGCCCCGTCCCCGTTCCCTCGCGATCAAGCGCACACCGGAATTCGTGGCGTTGGTCGAACGCATTTGGAACCTCATAGAATATGAGGTCCGTCAATCTGTACTGGAAGAGATGAGCTGAGAGGCTTGCGCGCGTCATCGAGTTGGTGAGAACGGCCCCGCCGAATGCAAGGCAAGGGATCTGGTTCCGTCGCAAACTTGCATTGAGGATACGAAATACCCCGCGTCCCTTGGTCATTTGGCGAGGATCTCAAACTGCGCGGCGAGCGCGACGACGAGACCAGGTATCATCCGCTTCAAGTCACCAGCACAATGCCAGAGTTTCGTCTCCGTCCACGATCCAGTCGCCAACCTCTTCCACATATCCCGACATGACATACCATCTGATCATCATCGCGAGCTGAGAGCAGCCGCCATGCAAATGTGGAATGAGATCGCCCATCTTCAGGCCGCCTTCGCGGAGGTTCACCGCCCTGTCCTGTCGGCTTCCGATAAGTTTACAATGCCCGCTGAAGTATAGGCTGAAAACGATTTTTGAATTTTAGCTACTTTTGATATACTCGCCAAATCATAGCGGTGATATGAGGCGTACTATGCAGCGCGGCCTAAGATGCGGCGTCCTTCTGGCAATGGCCGCCTTCTGCGCACCCATAGCCTACAGTGCTGCGAATCAGGACGACGTGGCCACGGGGGAGCGGCTTGCGGCCCTGGTGCGTGCCAGTCGCAGCGTCATCTCAAGCTATCAGGGTCTGATCAACGATGCGTCGATCGGAGACAAGCATCTGACGGGCGGACGTGTGGTCGAAGAGTCGCTCGCCCTCTACAGCAAGAACAACAAACAATCGTTGCCGGACCAGACCTTTACGCCGGCGGAGCAGCAATTGTTCGATGCTCAAATTGCGGCGATACGGGAAGTCGTCGACGAAAACCAGGAGGTCATCAATGCTAAGGGCGTGGGCTTTAAAGGATTCATTCCCGCGATTTTTGCCCGCCTGGTCAACGAGCGTCTGGAGAAAAAAGTCGGTGAAACGGCAAAGATAAAGGTCACCGCCCCAGAGGACCTGGTACGCAATAGAAAGGCGCTTCCGGACGATTGGGAACGGCAGGTCATCGAGAGTAAATTCCAGTCAGCGGATTGGCCGAAGGGCAAACCTTTTGTCGAGGAGAGCGAAATGGACGGCCGCCGGGCATTTCGTATGCTCATTCCTGAATACTATTCCCCCTCCTGCCTGACGTGCCATGGCCAGCCCAAGGGCGAGATTGATATCTCAGGCTATCCGAAAGAGGGCGCAGCCGAGGGGGATTTGGGGGGCGCGATCAGCATCACGCTCTTCCAATGAGCGCTTTGGATCTCATTCGCATCAGGCTCAGCCGCCTGATGGATCGGAAAATCTCGATCCGCCTCGTTTGTCTCTCCGCTGGGCTGCTCGGCGCCCTGTTGGTGAGCGTTGCTTTCATGGCACATGATCTTCTTGAGAACCAGCGGCGCGTCGAGGAAGCGAATACGCGCTTTCATATGTTCGATGAAGCCGTGCAGGCGTACCGGCATTTTGGCGAGATGCGTTACTGGCTCACCGACTTGTCGGTCAGTCTGCTGACACTCTCGGAGCGACGAGCCGAAACCGCTCGCGACGCGCTGGAGGAAAATCTAGCGAACATCCGGGGTTTTGCGCCGGATGCCGCCAACACCATCGAGCAAGGCTCAAAGGCCTATTATGCGAAGGCGATGCAGGCAGTCGACGCCTATACGGCGGGCAATCGGGTCATCGGAAACACGCAGTTGGCCGCCGCCAAGAAATTCAGCGACGACATCGACACCGTGCTCAAGGGGCTCGAAGCCCGCCTCAGGACAGAGGCCGATGGGGCACGTGACGCGGCTGCCGCCGCAGCGAAGAACACCTACACTCGCGCCCTGATTGCGGTCGCATTGATAACGATAACGGGCGGCATCATGACCTGGCTGGTGCTGCGGTCGATACTGGTTCCCCTCGCCCGTATCGACAAAGCGATGATCCAGCTGACGGAGGAGCAGCAGGATGTCGAATTGCCGCCGGAGGGAAGCGACGAGTTCGGCAGGCTTTCAACGACGCTGCGACTGCTGCGCGAAAGCCAGGCCGAGCGGCGCATCCTCGAAGCGGCCGCCGTACGACAGCGAAATACCGTCATGACGGCAATCGAGACCATCCCCGATGGCTTCGCGTTCTTCGATGCCCAGGATAGGCTGGTCCTTGTCAATCAGCGTTACCTCGAGATATTCCCGGATATTGCGGAACTCATGACGCCCGGAAGGTCCTTCGAGGATATTGCGCGCGCACAGGCGAAGCGCGCCACGGCCGAGATCGGCGCCGGCGGCTCGGAGGCCTGGGTGAAGGAGGCGATCCGGCGCCACCGGGAGCCGCAGGGCATGATCGAGCGGCAATTCGGCAATGGAACGTGGCTTCGCATCGCCAAGCGCAAAACCCCCGAAGGCGGCACGATCGCCGTCTATACCGACATTACCGACTTGAAACTGCGCCAGGCAGAGTTGGAGGAAGCCAGGCAAGGCGCGGAGGTCGCGAGTGAAGAAAAGAGCCGGTTCCTTGCCTCCATGAGCCACGAGCTGCGTACGCCCCTCAATGCCATCATCGGCTACAGCGAGATGCTCATCGAAGACGCAAACGAGCTGGCGCAGCCGGGCCTCGTTGCCGACCTTGGAAAAATCATGGGGTCAGGACGCCATTTGCTTGCGCTGATCAACGATATTCTCGATCTGTCGAAAATCGAGGCGGGGAAAATGGAACTCTATGTCGAGCGTTTCAGCCTGATGCAGCTCATCAGCGATGTCGAAAGCACCGTGGCACCGCTGGTCGCGAAAAAGGGCAATCGGCTGACGCTCAAGGTCTCGGTCGAACCAGACGAGGTCGAGATCGACAAGACCAAGCTCCGACAGAACCTTTTCAACCTGCTATCCAATGCTGCAAAGTTCACCGACCACGGCGAGATCCTGCTAAGCGCGAAACGCAAGTCCGACCAGCGCGGTGATTGGCTGGAGTTCAGTGTCCGCGACGACGGGATCGGCATGACCGAGCAGCAACAGGCAAAGCTCTTCCAGGCATTTGTGCAGGTCGATTCCTCGACCACGCGAAACTATGGCGGAACCGGTCTCGGCCTGGCGATTACCCAGCATTTTGTCCGGATGATGGGTGGAACCATAGAAGTAGAGAGTGAACTCGGAAAGGGCTCGACCTTTCGCTTCAAGATACCGGCGATCTGCAAGACGCATGAGATCGAGGAGATCCTGCTGCCAATTGAGGCGCGGGAGGAGGTGCAAACCCACGGAACGGTTCTCGTCATCGACGATGAAGCCAAGGCGCGCAGGCTTGTCTCTGACGTGGTTCGCGGCGCAGGATTTAAGGTTGTGGAGGCCAAGGGCGGTGAGGAGGGCCTGGAAAAAGTACGGAAATTGCGCCCGGATGCCGTTATCCTGGACGTCATCATGCCCGGACAGGATGGTTGGTCGGTGCTGCGCGAAATGAAATCGGATGCGGCGCTTCGCAATATACCGGTCATCCTCGCGACCGTTGTGGGGGATCGTGAAATGGGTCTCGCATTCGGTGCCACCGATCACCTGATCAAGCCGATCGATCCGCAACAGCTCATCGACACCTTGAATGCTGTCGCAGGCGATCGGCGACACGACGTGCTTGTGGTCGACGACGACCCGGCGACCCGCGAACTCTTTCGCAGGGTGCTCATTCGCGAAGGCTGGCGTGTTCGGGAGGCTGCCGACGGGCGGCGCGGCCTGGAGCAGCTCGACGCCGGGCGGCCGTCAATCATGGTTCTCGATCTCATGATGCCGAACATGGACGGCTTCGAGTTGCTGAACGTCATTCAGGAAAGACAGGACCTGTCTGACCTTCCGATCGTTGTCGTCACATCGAAGGATCTGAGCCGCGATGAGCTGGATTGGCTTGGCGTGCGGGCGAAGGATGTCATCAGAAAAGGAGCGAAAGGCCGCGCCGAACTGATAGCGGCTTTGAAGCGGCACGTGCCGCTGAGCGAGGATGCCTGAGGAGCGCGAACAGGATGGTCAAGATTCTTCTCGTGGAAGACAATGAGATGAACCGCGACATGCTTTCCCGCCGGCTGGAACGTCGGGGATACGAAGTGGTCGTCGCGACAGACGGTCTTGCCGGTGTAGAGGCGGCGGCGAGCGCGAAGCCCGATCTGGTGTTAATGGACATGAGCCTGCCGGAGATCGATGGCTGGGAAGCAACGCGGCGCATCAAGGAGAATCCTGCCACCGCCGATATCCCTATTATCGCCCTCACGGCACATGCCATGGTCGGCGACCGTCAAAAAGCGATGGATGCCGGCTGCGATGACTATGATACGAAACCCATCGAATTCCCGGGACTGCTCGAAAAGATTTCCCGTTTGACCGGAGGGTGATGGCCGTGGCCCAATCTGCTGACATCGGTCATCGCGTACAGATCGCCAGAATCGCGCAAAAGTTCGCCGATCCGGCGCAGGCGATTTTCGGCTATCAGGAATTGATCCTCGAAGAGGTTCGCCGGCAGGGACCAAGCGGGGCGTTGCCCGATCTGGAAAAGGTGCTCTTCGCCGCTCGGGAATTGAATGCGCAGATTGAGCGGTTCCTCGACGCGGAGCCTTCCGAGAGCCGGAGCCTCTCGCTGTTGCGGCATGACCTCAGAACGCCGATGAACGCGATTCTCGGTTACTCTGAAATGGTCATGGAGGACTTCAATGGTTCGCTCTCCCAACGCCTCGTTGCGGACATATCAAGGATCATTGACGAAACCCGCGCTCTCCTCGCACAGCTCGACAGAGCGAGAGATACCTCCTCTTTCTATTCGGATGGGAGGTCCGCAGACGAGGCGGACGCGATCCTCGCGGCCGATTTCGCACGAACCATGGCAGCGCGGTTGCCGGCAGCGCCCGGGGAGGTTGGCCACATCCTGGTCGTCGACGATACGATGTCGAGCCGTGATCTCCTCGCCAGGCGCCTTGGACGCGACGGACATACAGTGGTCGTCGCAGGTTCAGGCGCAGAGGCGCTGCGGATTCTGGAGACGCAGAAATTCGATCTTGCTCTGGCCGACATCCTGATGCCGGACATGAATGGCATCGAGCTTCTCGGCCATCTCAAATCGGACCGGCGTTGGCGCGAGATCCCGGTGGTCATGATTTCGGGTCTCAAGGAGTATGATGCCGTCGTCCGCTGCATCGAGGCTGGAGCTGAAGACTACCTTCCAAAGCCGATCGATCCGGTTCTCCTGCGCGCGCGCATCAAGGCGTGCCTTGAGCGCAGCCGCTGGCGTGAGCGTGAGAAGCGCTATCTCTCCGAGATCGAGTTCGAGAAGGAACGGGCCGATGCGCTGCTTCATGCCATTCTTCCGGGGCAGGTCGTCAAGCGCCTGGCAGAAGGCGAGGAGGTGATCGCAGACCGCGTTGAAATGGCGACGATCCTCTTCGCTGACATCGTCAATTTTACCGAGTTTGCAGCGCGCACCCCGGCAGCTGTTTTGGTGGGGAGGCTTAGCGCGCTGTTCTCGCGTTTCGATGAACTTGCCGACGAGTATGGAATGGAGAAGATCAAGACTATTGGCGATGCCTATATGGCGGCGGCCGGGTTACCGGACCCTCGCCCGGATCATGCCGCGGCAGCGGTTGCTTTCGGCAAGGCGTTGCTGGCGGAAATGACCAAGGACACCGGTCCGGAACCTCCACTCAGCTTGCGCATTGGCATCAACAGCGGGCCGGTCATCGCCGGCCTGATCGGCCGAAAACGCTTCGTCTACGATGTCTGGGGCCATACGGTAAACGTTGCGAGCCGCATGGAATCTTGCGGTATCCCCGGACGAATTCAGATATCGCAAAGCACGTACGAGGCGCTCGGAGAGAGCTCTCTGGATGTCCATCAAGAAGTCATGGAGATCCAAGGTATCGGAAAATACGTCACCTACCTAATTTGATAGTCGTGGCCCACACCACGGGCAGCGACGATACCGTGCGGGGGCAGCCTGCCGGAAACCTGGCTGTGCTCCCCTGCTGTCCCGCGGCTGCGGCGCAGTCCGTCAGCGGAATTGGTCTCGTGGGATAAACATCTACTCTCAGCAGCTTTGCAAAAGGCGACTTTCAATGCCTTCGCTCTTGATGGGATCAGAACCGACGACCGCTCGTCTGTCGGAGGTGAGCGTGAAGAAACTCGTAGTTGGAACATCGTGCGCAGTCTTCTCAAAATGAGCCGAACCAAATTGCGTCCCTGCTTCAAGCGGCGATTTTCAGCCCCATCGCCCCGCAGACAATCAGGCCAATACAAAGCAGTCTTGCGGGCGATGCGGGATCGCCAAACATCGTGATCCCTAGAATCGAGGTACCGGCTGCGCCGATGCCGGTCCAGACGGCGTAACCCGTGCCGACAGGCAATGAGCGTAGAGAGAAGGACAGAACGATAACGCTGGACAGGCCGAAGGCGATTGTCAGCAGCGACGGGATGGGGCGCGTAAAACCGTCTGATGACTTCATGCAAAGAGCGAAGCCAACCTCCAGAACGCCAGCGATGGTGAGCAGTAACCAGGCCATGATAGAAATCCGTGAATGCATGTTGGTTGGACGCTCGTAGCAGCGTGTCCGATGCCGCGAGCGCCCGATCTCTCGCGTCAGAGATTGGCCACAGCCGACGGCGTCGAGCGGAAGGCAATGCCGAAGCGGTTGAAGGCGTTCATCAGGCCGATCGCATAGGTGAGGTCAGCCAGGGCCTTGTCGCCGAAGGCTGCGGCCGCCGCCGCATAGTCGGCATCGGGAACACCGGTTTCGGAAACACGAGTCACGGTTTCAGCCCAGGCAAGACCCGCCCGCTCCTCGGCGCTGAACAGGCCGCCGGCGTCACGCCACACCGCGACCAGCGCCAATTTTTCCACAGCAAGGCCGGATTTCAGGAGATCGCGGCTGTGCATGTCGATGCAGAAAGCGCAGCCGTTGATCTGCGAGATACGCAGATAGACAAGGTCGACCAGCTCTTTCGGCAGGCCGCTCTTCTGAAGGGTGGCATAGACAACGCCGAAAGCCTTGTAGCCCTCGGGCGAGATTTTTGCGTAGTCGATGCGGTTGCTCATGATGAAGCCTTTCTGGTTGGAAGGGCCTGATCGTCCCGCATCTTGGTCTAGTATAGAAGGTCCATGTATGGCATTTGCTTATGGACCATGATTGCCGCCTTATGTTTTCCTATGGGCGATGATGATGGCCCGGCAGCAGCGCGGCGATGCGTCGCCCGAAAGTTTCCGCCATGGCCTGCGAGGCGATATTGGTGAAATTGACAAGCAAGGCAGACGCCCCCTCGCCCTCGAATGTCCAGTCGGATAGAGCCTCGGCATAGAGTCCGGCCCGGCGCATTCGGCTGACGCTTTCTCGATCCGCGTATCCCGCAAGACGCAGGATCAGGTGCATGCCGCCCGGCTGAGCATCGATGCGCACCTTCTCGCCGAGCGCGGCCTTCAGGCCGGCCGCCGTCGCTTCACGGCGCCCGGCATAGAGCTTGCGCATACGCTGGATGTGGCGGGCGAAATGCCCATCCGTGATGAAATCGGTAACGATCGCCTGGGTCAGGGCCGGGCTGACACCCGCAAAGGCCGCGGCGATCCTGGCAAAACGCTCGACCTGACCATCCGGCACCACGAGATAGGCAAGCCGCAGGCTTGGGAACAGCACCTTGCTGAAGGTGCCGGCGTAGAGCACGCGCCCGTCCCGATCCAGGCTCTTCAGCGCAGGCAGCGGACGGCTGACGTATCGGTACTCGCCATCATAATCATCCTCGATGATCCAGGCGTCGTTTCGCGCGGCCCAATCCAGCAGAGCCTGCCGCCGCGGCAGCGATAGTGAAACGCAAAGCGGGCTTTGATGCGCCGGCGTCACCACTGCCGCCCGCGCCTTCGCTGCCATTCGCAGCCCCTCGGAAACGACCATGCCATCGCGATCGACGGAAACGGCGACCGGTAGAATGCCCAAATGAGAAAACAGCGTCCTCGTGGGCGGGTAGCCGGGATTTTCGAGCCAGACCTTGTCGCCGGCCTTCAGCAGGGCATGGGAAATCAGCCCGATCGTCTGGCGATAGCCTGAGGTAACGAAGACCTGCGAAGGCGAGCAATCAATGCCACGGGAAACCCTGAGATAGGCGGCGATCTGCGCCCTCAGCGCCGGCATCCCCTCTATTTCGGGATGCACCATATCGTATGGCTGCATGGCCCGCGCGCGAACGGCAGCGAGCCGCGCCCAGATCTTGCGGGGAAAGGCATCAAGCGCCGGCAGGCCCATCTGAAACGGCAATATGGAGTCCGGCCGGTAGCTGGTGACGAGAGGATCGCTCTCGACCTGACGGACGGGCATCGGCTCGGCCGCATTCGGCTTGAGATCAGGGGAGATGATGCTGCCCGCCTGCCCCCGCGCCAGGATATAACCTTCCGCGGCCAGCAGTGAATAGGCCTGCTCCACCGTGCCTCTGGCAAGGCCAAGCTCCTTCGCCAGCGCCCGCGCCGAGAGTATGCGTTCGCCGGGCTTCAACACGCCTTCGGCGATGGCGCTGCGAAACCGGTCATAGATCTGCCGATAATAGGCCGTCTCCGCCGCGGGGTCCGGACGGGGAATGTGGCTCTTCCTGTTTGCGATCATGGCCTTCCCGGAAATCAGGATTTTGCTGAAAATACTTGCGCCATGATGGGGTCGGAGACCGGCTTTCGCAAGCCCGCGCGCCGCAATCATGGCCCAGCTTCAAACTCCCCTTATGGTTCTGTGAGCTGGACCATTCCGCCGCTACAAGCATGATCTTTACTCCTCGGGAACAGACAGATGAAGAACATCCTGCATGTCAACGCCAGCCCTCGAGGCAAGGCGGCGGAGAGCTACCGTCTCTCGCAGAGGATCA
>NZ_JBNDHT010000081.1:0-29212 GCF_056755115.1 Rhizobium sp. SVR5-2C
TGCTTGAACTGCGCAATACCACCAAGACGGTGGGGGGTGAATACCATATCTACCCGACCGATCTGACACTTGAACGCGGTACGCTGAACGTCCTGCTGGGGCCGACACTCTCCGGCAAGACGTCGCTGATGCGTCTCATGGCCGGGCTCGATCGGCCCACCAGCGGCTCCATCCATTTCGATGGCGTTGATGTAACCGGCGTGCCGGTGCAGAAGCGCAACGTCGCAATGGTCTATCAGCAGTTCATCAATTACCCCGCATTGTCGGTCTATGAGAATATCGCCTCGCCGTTGCGGATCTCCGGCCGGGACGCGAAGACGATCGACGTGGAAGTGCGCAAGGCGGCGGAGCTCCTGAAGCTGACGCCCTATCTTGAGCGCACTCCGCTCAATCTTTCAGGCGGGCAGCAGCAGCGAACGGCGCTTGCGCGCGCCCTTGTCAAGAATGCGGACCTAGTGCTTCTCGACGAGCCGCTCGCCAATCTCGATTACAAGCTTCGCGAGGAGCTGCGCCAGGAGCTGCCAAAGATATTCTCCCAGTCGGGCGCGATCTTCATCTATGCGACGACGGAGCCTTCGGAGGCATTGCTGCTCGGAGGCAACACTGCCACCCTGCATCAGGGACGCATCACGCAATTCGGTCCGACAATCTCCGTCTATCGACGGCCGACCGATCTGGTGACAGCCAAGACCTTCGCCGACCCGCCGCTGAACTTCATCTCCGTGTCCAAGGCCGGCGCGAGCTTTCAGCACAACGGCCAGATTGGCATTCCCGTGCCGGCGCACCTCGCGACGATTGGAGACGGTCCGGTCACCATCGCGTTTCACCCTCATCATCTTTCCTTGACGCCGCAGACTGCGGACGCGCCCAGGCTACGCGCCAAAACTCAGGTCTCGGAAATTACCGGCTCCGAAAGCTTCGTGCATCTGGACTACGGCGGGGTGCGCTGGGTGATGCTGGAGCATGGCATTCACGACATCGAGCCGGACACGGATCTCGACGTGTTTCTGGACACGCGTCATCTGCTGGCCTTCGGCGAAGACGGCCGCGCCATCGCTGCCGCGCGGCTGGCGGCATAGGGGGGTAAAATGGCACGGATTACGCTCGATCACATCCGTCATGCCTACGGGCCGAACCCGAAGACGGACAACGACTATGCCCTGAAGGAAGTCGATCACGAATGGACCGACGGCGGCGCCTATGCGCTTCTCGGACCATCGGGATGCGGAAAGACGACGCTCCTCAATATCATCTCCGGCCTGCTGCAGCCATCGCACGGACGCATCCTATTCGACGGCGTGGACGTGACCATGCTTTCGACGCAGGCCCGCAACATTGCGCAGGTTTTCCAGTTTCCCGTCATCTACGACACGATGACGGTTTATGACAATCTTGCCTTTCCGCTTCGCAACCGCGGTGTTCCCGAACAGGAAGTCGACCGCCGCGTTCGCGAAACGCTCGAGATGATCGACCTCGCCGATTGGGCCAAGCGCAAGGCCCGCGGGCTGACGGCGGATCAGAAGCAGAAGATCTCGCTTGGCCGCGGTCTGGTGCGAAACGACGTCAATGCGATCCTTTTCGACGAACCGCTGACCGTCATCGATCCGCACATGAAATGGGTGCTGCGGTCGCAGTTGAAGCGGCTGCACAAGCAGTTCGGCTTCACGATGGTGTACGTGACGCACGATCAAACGGAAGCGCTGACCTTCGCCGAGAAGGTCGTCGTCATGTACGAAGGAGAGATTGTGCAGATCGGCACCCCGGCCGAGCTCTTTGAGCGTCCGAGCCACACTTTCGTCGGTTATTTCATCGGCTCGCCGGGCATGAACCTCATGCCGGCTAAAGTCACGGGCAATCAAGTCAAGGTCGGCAGCGAGACGCTCAATCTCAGCTACGCGCCTAAGACGAATGGGGCGGCCAAAACCGAACTTGGCATCCGCCCCGAATTCATCCGCCTCGGACGGCAGGGCATGCCCGTCGCGATCTCAAAAGTCGAGGATATCGGCAGGCAGAAGATCGTTCGCGCCCGATTTGCCGATCAGCCGATCGCGATCGTCGTGCCGGAGGATGCGGAAATCCCGGCGGACGCGCGGGTCAGCTTCGATCCGGACGCCATCAGCATCTACGCCGATTCATGGCGTGTCGGCAGGGAGGGCTGACCGTGGAAAAGACCTGGAACAACAAGGCGTGGTTTCTCGTCCTGCCGGTATTGCTGCTGGTCGCATTTTCCGCCGTCATTCCGCTGATGACGGTGGTCAATTACTCCGTTCAGGACACGTTCGGTAACAACGAGTTCTTCTGGGCGGGAACCGACTGGTTCGTGCAAACACTTCATTCTGACCGCTTCTGGGCGGCGCTGCAGCGAAACCTGCTGTTTTCCTTCATCATCCTGATGCTTCAAATCCCGCTCGGCGTCTTCATCGCGCTCAACATGCCGAAAAAGGGCATCGGTGTTCCGATCTGCCTGGTGCTGATGGCGCTTCCGCTGCTCATCCCGTGGAACGTGGTCGGCACGATCTGGCAGGTCTTTGGCCGTGTGGACATCGGCTTGCTCGGCCACACGCTGGAAGCGATGGGACTCGACTACAACTATGTCCGCGATCCCATCGACGCGTGGATTACGATCATCGTCATGGATATCTGGCACTGGACGAGCCTCGTCGTCCTGCTCTGCTATGCTGGTCTCGTTTCGATCCCGGAGGCCTATTACCAGGCGGCGAAGATTGACGGCGCCTCGCGCTGGTCGGTCTTCCGCTATATCCAGCTCCCGAAGATGAAACGCGTGCTGCTGATTGCCGTGCTGCTGCGCTTCATGGACAGCTTCATGATTTATACCGAACCCTTCGTCGTCACCGGCGGTGGCCCCGGCAATTCCACGACATTCCTCTCGATCGATCTCGTGAAGATCGCGGTCGGCCAGTTCGACCTCGGGCCTGCCGCCGCGATGTCGATTATCTACTTCCTGATTATCCTGCTCCTCTCGTGGATCTTCTACACGGTGATGACCAGCAGCGACGCAAATTCGTGAGAAGGGAGGGGAACATGAAAGCCAAGAAATACAAACCTGCCGGCAACTTCTCCTGGATCGTCTCGACGCTCTACATCCTCTTTCTGCTGCTGCCGATCTACTGGCTGATCAACATGAGCTTCAAGGAGAACGCCGAGATCACCGGCACCTTCTCGCTCTGGCCGCTGAACCCGACGCTGCGGAACTACGCGGTGATCTTTACCGATCCATCCTGGTACAGAGGTTACATCAATTCCATCATCTATGTCGTGATGAACACGGTGATATCGGTGCTGGCGGCGCTTCCGGCGGCCTATGCTTTCTCGCGATACCGCTTCCTCGGCGACAAGCATCTGTTCTTCTGGCTGCTGACAAACAGGATGGCTCCGCCGGCAGTCTTCGCGCTTCCCTTCTTCCAGCTCTATTCGGCCTTCGGCCTCATCGACACGCATATCGCGGTTGCCCTGGCGCACTGCCTTTTCAATGTGCCGCTGGCGGTCTGGATCCTTGAAGGCTTCATGTCGGGCGTGCCGAAGGAAATCGACGAGACGGCCTATATCGATGGGTATTCGTTCCCGCGCTTCTTCGTGAAGATCTTCATGCCGCTGATTGCGAGCGGCATCGGCGTCGCCGCTTTCTTCTGCTTCATGTTTTCATGGGTCGAACTGTTGCTTGCCCGCACGCTGACGACGACGGCCGCAAAGCCGATTTCGGCGATCATGACCCGCACCGTTTCCGCGGCCGGCATGGATTGGGGTGTTCTGGCGGCGGCCGGCGTGCTGACGATCGTGCCGGGTGCGCTCGTCATTTATTTCGTCCGGAACTACATCGCCAAGGGTTTCGCGCTTGGGCGCGTTTGAGGGGAGCTGGATATGAACTTTTCCTGGATGGCGTGGACGTTGCCGACAGCGCTGTTCTTTCTGACGATCCTGTTGCTGCTGATCGGCATGAGCATCTGGGAATATTTTGCGCCGGGAGGCTCCCCGCGGGTCGGCATCCTGCGTTTCGAGACGACGCGCGGGGACCGCCTCTTCGTCTCGCTGCTCGGCGCCGCATTCATTCATCTCGCATGGCTGGGCCTTGTGGGGCCTAACCTGTGGTGGGCTCTTGCCCTCTCCGTAGTCTACGCCCTCGGCGTGTTCCGCTACGTGTGACGGCAAGGAGATACAGATGGCCGGGGGTAGGTCTGGCCGCCTGAGACGTGCAAATGCAATCGCAAACTCTGGGAGGATATTATGCGAAGGCATCTATTAGCGACAACAGCAGGCATTTTGCTGGCCATGGCCGGCTCCGCCTACGCGGGGATGGATGAGGCGAAAGCCTTTCTGGACAAGGAAATCGGGGATCTCTCGACGCTTTCCCGCGCCGATCAGGAAAAGGAAATGCAGTGGTTCATCGATGCGGCGAAGCCTTTCGCCGGGATGGAAATCAAGGTGGTCTCCGAGCCCATCGCAACCCACAGCTATGAACAGAAAGTGCTGGCGCCGGCATTCAGCGCCATAACGGGCATCAAGATTAGCCATGACATCATCGGCGAAGGCGACGTGATCGAGAAACTGCAGACGCAGATGCAGTCGGGAGAGAACATCTACGACGCCTATGTCAATGATTCCGACCTGATCGGTACCCATTGGCGCTACCTGCAGGCGCGTAGCCTGACCGACTGGATGGCGAACGAGGGCAAGGACGTCACCAACCCCGGCCTCGACCTCGCCGACTTCATTGGCACCAGCTTTACGACGGCTCCGGACAAGGAGCTGTACCAGCTGCCGGACCAGCAGTTCGCGAACCTCTACTGGTTCCGATACGACTGGTTCAACGACGAAAAGAACAAGGCCGACTTCAAGGCTAAGTACGGCTACGATCTCGGCGTTCCGGTCAACTGGTCTGCCTATGAGGACATCGCCGAGTTCTTCACCGGCCGCGAGATCGACGGCAAGAAGGTCTATGGCCACATGGACTACGGCAAGAAGGACCCGTCGCTCGGATGGCGCTTCACCGACGCCTGGCTCTCCATGGCCGGCAACGGCGACAAGGGCATCCCGAACGGTCTGCCGGTCGACGAATGGGGTATCAAGGTCGACGAAAACTCGCGGCCGGTCGGCTCGTGCGTGGCGCGCGGCGGTGACACCAACGGCCCGGCGGCGGTCTATTCGCTCCAAAAATATCTCGATTGGCTGAAGGCCTATGCTCCGCCGGAAGCACAGGGCATGACCTTCTCTGAATCAGGCCCCGTGCCGGCCCAGGGCAACGTCGCCCAGCAGATCTTCTGGTACACCGCCTTTACCGCCAACATGGTCGCTCCCGGCCTGCCGGTGGTGAATGAGGACGGCTCGCCGAAATGGCGCATGGCGCCGAGCCCGCACGGCGTCTACTGGAAGGACGGCATGAAACTCGGCTATCAGGACGTGGGTTCATGGACGCTGATGAAGTCGACGCCTGACGATCGCGCCAAGGCGGCTTGGCTCTATGCGCAGTTCGTGACCTCGAAGACCGTGGACGTGAAGAAGAGCCATGTCGGCCTCACCTTCATCCGCGAGTCCACGATCCGCGACAAGAGCTTCACCGAACGTGCGCCAAAGCTCGGTGGTCTGATCGAGTTCTACCGCTCGCCGGCTCGCGTGCAGTGGTCGCCAACCGGCACGAACGTGCCTGACTACCCGAAGCTCGCCCAGCTCTGGTGGCAGGCGATCGGTGAGGCGGCAACTGGGGCTCAGACGCCGCAGGAAGCGATGGATTCGCTTTGCTCCGAGCAGGAAAAGGTGCTGCAGCGCCTGGAACGAGCAACGGTCCAAGGCGACATTGGTCCGAAGCTCGCCGAAGAGCACGATCTCGAATACTGGAACAAGGATGCCGCCGGAAAAGGCAATCTCGCTCCGCAGTTGAAGGTCGAGAACGAAAAAGAGAAGCCGATCACGGTCAACTACGACGAACTGGTCAAGAGCTGGCAGTCGAACTGATCGTCATCGGAGCGGGCCGGAGGAAACGAGGCTTCCGGCCCGCGTCACAAGCTTTGTACCGCAGGGGAACAAGTCCAGTGACTGCGGAGTTATTCAGCGCATCCAATTCGATTGTGCTGGATAGAAAATGACCGATTTTCGAGCCATATCCGATAACCGCAGGTCAGCCAAAGCAATTGATTACATTACCACGGTCGCTCGCCGCCGCGCAGTTCCCCCCACCGTACCGGACGGTATCGTCAGCCAGGGCCGAAACGCCTGGCGTGTGGGCAAGGCGGACAAGGCGGCCTTTCTGGTCGACGGCGCAGCTTATTTCGCGGCGCTCGATCAGGCCGTGCGTCAGGCAAGACATTCGATCTGGATCATCGGCTGGGATTTTGATCCCGATATCCGGTTGAGACCATATGCAAGCTCACAGACACTTCGTGATCTCCTGCTGGAACTTGCGGACGACAACCCCTCGCTGCAGATCCGGATTTTGGTCTGGGGCATGGGGCCGATGTATTCCGGCAAGACACTGAAGCTCTTCAAGGAAAGCGACCTTTCTGCACACCCTCAGATCAATCTGCGTTTCGACTTGCGGCACCCGTTGCGCGGCTGCCACCATCAAAAGCTGGTTTCCGTCGATGACAGCGTCGGCTTCCTTGGCGGCATAGATCTGACAGCGCGGCGCTGGGACGAGCCGGACCATCGCGTCGACAACCCGCATCGTAGGACGCCCGACGGGGTACCTTACGGTCCCGTGCACGATATGCAGGCGATGATTTCCGGCGAAGCGGCACGACTGATCGGCGAGGTGTGCCGGCGGCGATGGAAACAGGCAACCGGTGAGGCGATCGCAGACTCTCCCGAGGAAGCAGTGCCATGGCCGCCTGCGATCCCCCCGGAAATGGAGCATGTGAAGGCAGCCATTGCACTCACAGAGCCGGGACTGATTGGCAAACGCGGGCGCTTCGAAGCCTTCCGCCTGACACGCGATGCCATAAATGCAGCGAGGAAATACATCTATATCGAGACGCAATATCTCGCCTCTTTTGGCGTAGCCCGGGCGATTGCGAAACGCCTCAGAGAGGCTGATGGCCCGGAGATTGCCGTTCTGGTCACGAAGAGCTCGCACGGCCTTATCGAAAAGCTGACAATGGGCAACAACCGCGACCGGTTGATCCGCAGGCTCAAACGCATCGACCGGCATGACCGCTTGCGCGTGATGTACCCCGTAGTGCCGGACGGGCAGGATGGCGAGCAGGAGGTCATCATTCATTCCAAGGTGGTCATTGTCGACGATCATTTCATTCGAATCGGCTCGTCCAATCTCAACAACCGTTCGGAGGGGCTTGATACGGAATGTGACCTGGCAATCGAGGCCGAGAGCGACATTCACCGACAGGCAATAGCGGCGCTTCGGCACCGGCTGATCGCCGAGCATCTCGATGCCACGCTCGAGGCGGTGCGCGACATGGAAACCGCGAAGTGCTCGCTGCTCGCTACCCTGGAAGCACTGAATTTCCGCAAGCGGGGTCTCCGCCATTTTTCGGTCGATGTCTTCCGAGGCCAGACATCGCCGATGATCGGGACTGCCCTCGTTGACCCCCGCCGGCCCTACTGGCTGCTACAGAAGCTGCGTCTGCGCATCGGCCGGCTGATCAGCGCCATCTTCTGACACCTTCCGCCGTTTCCGGAACACGACCTCGCTGATCGCGAAGACCGGAAGGCCGATCAACAATGGAAGCAGGAAATAGATCATCCTGAAGGCGACCAGAGCGCCGATTGAAGCGGCCCCGGGCAGGATGTGGCTTATTGTTGTTTCGAGGACGCCCAGGCCTCCCGGCACGTGCGTGAAGAGGACCGCGATATTGGCAAGCACATAGGCCGTCGCCGTCTGGACGAAGCTTACGTTTCCCTGGGCCGCCAGCATCTGATGCAGGCAGGCTGCGACGAAGATGAAGTTCAGCGTGCCGATGAAGACCTGGCCAAACGCGATCTTCAGGCTTGGCATTTCAAAGCTCCACTTCCACAGATGCAGCGGTGCGCGGAGGGTCGCGGAAAGCACGAGGTAGAGAGCGGGAAGACCGAGACAGGCGAGGCCGAGGCTGAACAGTCCGGCCGGGTTGAGTTTGAGGAGGTTTGCAGCGTCCTGCGGGTTGAAGAGCAAAGCGAGGCCGGCGAGCGCCGATAGGCCGATACCCACGGTCAGGCCGCAAAACAGGATGACCTTGGCGATCTCTTCGGCATTCAAGCCCGCCCGCGAATAGAAACGGTAGCGGACAGCGCCGCTGCTCAGCGCTGCGAAACCAAGGTTATGCCCGATCGAGAGACTGGTGAAGGAGGCGAGGGCGGCTTTCGGATAGGGCAGCGGTTTTCCAGCGTAGCGGAGCGCCAGCCAGTCAAAGCCGGTAAGGCAGACATAGGAAGCGGCTGCAAAGCCAAGGCCCGCGATAAGGCGGAGGCCGGGTATCGCGCGGATCGATTCCACGACTTCGCTCAGCGTGTAGCGGCTGAAGACCCTGTAGAGCAGGTAAGCGGCCAGCAGGAGGCCGAGAACGAGGGTTGCATTGATGAGCGCTCGCTTTGCAGACATGCATGTCCCGTTTCGTTGGAGTTCCGCGGATGGAACGAAACAGGCCGAAAGCAAGTTCCCCCGGACATGAGCACATTCTCTTCTGTCTTGCCGGAGCAAGCTGGCGGCGAACTGAAAATCCTGACCTACAATGTGCATAGCTGCATCGGTACGGACAGGCGAATCGAGCCGACGCGGATCGCCGATGTGATCGCGGAAACGGGCGCTGATATCATTGCCCTGCAGGAGCTGGATGTTGGCCGCAAACGCACTGGCGGCGTCGACCAAGCCCATATGATCGCCTCACTCTTGAAGATGGAAGCCCACTTTCATCCGGCGCTGCATGTCGAGGAAGAGAAATACGGCGATGCCATTTTGACAGCCCTTCCCACCCGGCTGATCAAAGCCGGACCGCTGCCCTCCGTTGGCGAGATGCGCGGAGCGATATGGGTGCAAGTCGACCTGGCCGGAGCCCATTTGAACCTATTGAATACGCATCTTGGTCTGCGCCGCGTTGATCGGGCGCGGCAGGCGACGGCGCTGCTCGGCGAGGAATGGATCGGAAGTGCCAACTTCCGAGCTGCGCCAGCGATCATCTGTGGCGACCTCAATGCCATTCCGTCATCGCCGGCCTACAAAATGCTCGCACGCCATTTCCGCGATGCACATCTGCTCGCCGCCCGGCGTCCGCGCGCGACCTACCCTTCGCGGTTGCCGGTTCTGCGCATCGATCATATTTTTGTATCCGATGGACTTGGTGTGACATCCGCGACTGTGCCGACGACACCGCTCGCGCGCCGTGCCTCCGACCATCTCCCCCTGTTGGTCAGCGTCTTGCCGGGTCCAGCGCTCAGGTGATCGGAAAATCGATGCGAGGTCTCTGCGGAAACTGGGTTCCGGCATGCTGATGGTTTGATGCATGCGAACGTGCATCCGAGCGCCTCGCCAGCCAAAAATCACACCCGTGAAACGCTACCTTCTTCCGTCCTCTCGCAGGGAAACGAGTTTTATGCTGCAGTTTTGAGTGAGTAAAAGTTTTTCAATGACTTAGCATGGCATTTGATTTTTCTTGCATCGCGAGAAAGACTTGACGCCGCTGCTTTTATATCGTTTTAAATTATCAACCGCGATGGGAGTTGCGGGGCATGTTTGCCGCTTCAACTGCGGGAGACATCACGGCGGACGAGGAGGGTCTCGCCGCTGACTTGCGAACGGGAGGATATCATGCGCAAGTTTTTGGGCTCGGCAGCTGTTGCTGCCGTTATGATGGCGGGTACGGCAGCTTACGCAGCCGAAAACGTCGAAGTTCTGCACTGGTGGACATCCGGCGGTGAAGCCGCGGCTCTTAACGTGCTGAAAAAGGATCTGGAAACGAAAGGCATCGGCTGGACCGACATGCCGGTCGCCGGCGGCGGCGGCTCCGAAGCGATGACCGTTCTGCGCGCCCGCGTTACATCAGGCAACGCCCCGACGGCCGTGCAGATGCTCGGTTTTGACATCGTCGACTGGGCCAAGGAAGGCGCGCTGGGCAATCTCGACGATACTGCCGCCAAGGAAGGCTGGGACAAGGTCATTCCGGCGGCGCTGCAGAATTTCTCCAAATATGACGGCCATTGGATCGCCGCGCCGGTCAACGTTCACTCCACCAACTGGATCTGGATCAACAAGGCCGCGCTCGACAAGGCCGGCGGCAAGGAGCCGGCGAACTGGGATGAGCTGATTGCACTGCTCGACAAATTCAAGGCTCAGGGGATTGTCCCGATAGTTGGCGGCGGCAACGCCTGGAACGCGACAACGATGTTCGACTCCGTCGTTCTTTCGCTGGGCAACGATTTCTACAAACAAGCCTTTAACGATCTCGATCCTGCCGCGTTGGGCAGCGACAAGATGAAGGAAGCCTTTACCCGCCTGACCAAGCTGCGGTCCTATGTCGACGACAACTTCTCCGGCCGCGAGTGGAACCTCGATTCTGCCATGGTTATCGAGGGCAAGGCCGGTATGCAGATGATGGGCGACTGGGCAAAGGGCGAATTCATAAAGGCCAAGAAGGTCCCCGGCACCGATTTCGTCTGCATGCGCTTCCCCGGCACCCAAGGGAGCGTAACGTTTAACTCCGACATGTTTGCGATGTTCAAAATTGCACAGGACAAGGTGCCCGCACAGCTGCAGATGGCATCCGCCATCGAAAGCCCGACGTTCCAGTCCGCCTTCAATGTTGTCAAGGGGTCGGCTCCTGCACGCACCGACGTCCCGAATACGGACTTCGACGCTTGTGGCAAAAAGGCAATCGCAGACCTCAAGGAAGCCAGCGACAAGGGCACGTTGATGGGCTCCATGTCGAACGGTTACGGTGCACCGGCGGCAGTGAAGAACGCGGTCTATGACGTCGTCAACCGCGTGTACAACGGCGAACTGACGCCGGATGAAGCGATCAAGGAACTGCCGGCCGCCGTCGCTGCTGCGAAGTAACAGGCCAAAATAGGCCCTCATGGCCCGGAGCGGTACTGCTCCGGGCCTCTTCCGGACAGACCACCTCGACGGTAACGCCAGACCATGTACAGTCGCAACCGATTGCAGGAGATATTGCCGAAACTGGTGCTCGCGCCAAGTTTCCTCATCGTCCTGATCTTCGTCTATGGCTTCATCGCCTATACCGGCTTTCTGTCGCTGACCGACAGCAAGATGCTGCCGTCCTACAATCTCGTGGGCCTCATCAACTACCAGAGGCTCTGGGCGTTGCCGCACTGGTGGCTCGCGATCAGCAATCTCGCGATCTTCGCATCTCTCTACATCATCATCTGCTCGGTGCTTGGGTTGTTCCTTGCGATCCTGCTTGATCAGAAGATTCGCGGGGAAGGATTGATCCGGCCGATTTATCTCTATCCGATGGCGATCTCTTTCATCGTCACCGGGACGGCATGGAAATGGTTCCTGGATCCCGGTATCGGCCTTGAGAACACGATGCATCTCTGGGGCTGGGAAAGCTTCTCATTCAACTGGATCAAGGATCGCAACTACGCCATCTACTGCGTGGTGATCGCGGCCGTGTGGCAGTCGTCCGGCTTTGTCATGGCGATGTTTCTCGCCGGCCTTCGCGGTGTCGACAACGAGATGATCAAGGCAGCCCAGGTTGACGGCGCCTCGACCGTGACGATCTACCGGAGGATCATCATTCCGCTGATGCGGCCCGTGTTTCTTTCGGCCTTCGTCGTGCTCGCGCATCTGGCGATCAAGGCCTATGACTTGATCATCGCGCTGACCGGCGGGGGGCCGGGGCAGGCGACGGAGCTTCCCGCGACCTTCATGTATTCCTATACCTTCACCCGCAATTCGATGGGCATCGGCGCATCGTCGGCGATTATCATGCTGGCCATGATCTTCTCGATCATCATTCCCTATCTCTATTCGGAAATCCGCGGAGGCAGCAGCCGATGAGCACGCCAAACCCGCAGAACGTGATGTCGCACAACCGGCTGACCCGGGCTTTGATCTATGCGGCGCTGATCTTCTTCGTCGTCTATTTCCTGCTGCCGCTTTATGTGATGGTGGTCAATTCCTTCAAGCCGCTGGATGAAATCCGGCAGGGCGGCATGCTGAACCTGCCGCAGGTCTGGACCATCGAGCCGTGGATATCCGCGTGGTCGACGGCACAGGTCGGCGTGCAGCCGACGGGGCTCAGGCCCTTCTTCATCAACTCGATCCTCATGGTCATCCCGGCGGTGGCGATCTCGACGATCATGGGCGCGCTGAACGGCTATGTGCTGACGAAATGGCGCTTCCCGGGTTCGAACATCTTCTTCGGGATGCTATTGCTCTCCTGTTTCATTCCGTTCCAGATCGTGCTCATCCCGATGGCCCGCATCCTTGGCATACTTGGTTTGGCCGGGTCGATCTGGGGTCTCATCATGGTGCACGTGATATACGGCCTTGGCTTCACAACGCTTTATTTCCGCAACTACTATGAAGCGTTCCCGACCGAACTCGTGCGCGCGGCGCAGATCGACGGCGCCACCTTCTTCCAGATTTTCCGGCGCATCCTGCTGCCGTCCTCGGCGCCGATCATCGTGGTGTCCGTCATCTGGCAGTTCACCAATATCTGGAACGACTTCCTGTTCGGCGCGTCGTTTTCCGGACCCTATTCGACGCCGATGACGGTGGCTCTCAACAATCTCGTGTCGTCATCCACCGGCGTCAAGGAATACAATGTTCACTTCGCGGGCGCGATCCTCGCCGCCTTGCCGACACTCGTCGTCTACATCGTCTCCGGCCGCTATTTCGTGCGCGGCCTGATGTCGGGCGCAGTCAAGGGATAGCCTCATGTCGTTTCTCAAGATCTCCAACCTGCGCAAATCCTACGGCTCTATCGAGATCCTGAAGGACATCAATATCGAAATCGAAAAGGGCGGCTTCCTGGTGCTGGTCGGCCCGTCCGGTTGCGGCAAGTCCACGCTGCTGAACGCAATCGCTGGCCTCGAACCGATCACGTCCGGCGACATTGCGATCAACGGCCGCTCGGTTGAGGGGCTCGCACCATCGCAGCGCGACATTGCGATGGTGTTCCAGTCCTACGCGCTCTACCCGAACATGACGGTTGCCGGGAATATCGCCTTCGGCATGGAAATCCGCAAAGTGCCGAAGGAAGAGCGCGAAAGGGCCATCAAGGAAGTGGCGGATATGCTGCAGATCGGTCATCTGCTCGACCGCAAGCCAAGCCAGCTTTCCGGCGGCCAGCGACAGCGCGTCGCAATGGGGCGCGCGCTGGTGCGCCACCCGCAGGTCTTCCTCTTTGACGAGCCGCTGTCCAACCTCGACGCGAAGCTGCGCGTCGACATGCGCACGGAGATCAAGCGGCTGCACCAGCGCATGAAGACGACGATCGTCTATGTCACGCACGATCAGATCGAGGCGATGACGCTCGCGACGAAGATCGCCGTGCTGAAGGATGGCGTGCTGCAGCAATTCGGCACGCCAGCCGAGATCTACAACAGGCCGGCCAATATTTTCGTGGCTGACTTCATGGGATCGCCAGCCATGAATCTCCTGAACGCGACACTGGAAAGTTCCGACACCGGGGGGCTGCAGGTCTCGCTCGACCGGCCGAATGCCGCGGCGCTGAAGCTCCCGGTTCCTGCCGGCAACAACAGCCTGACCTCCTATGCCGGCAAGAAGGTCATCTTCGGCATTCGCCCGGAAGCCCTGACCGATCCCGACGGCGCAGACCGCAAGGCGAAGTCGCTGGCGGAGGGCGATTGCCCGATCGAGGTCGTCGAACCGGCGGGCTCGGACACTTTTGCCGTGACGAAACTCGGCGGCAAGTCGGTCGTCGCGCGGCTGCGTGCCGATGCCGGCATTCAGCCCGGGCAGAGCACGCGCCTTGCCTTCAATCTCGACAAGGCGGTTTTCTTCGATCCGGAAAGCCAGCTCCGGATCGCGTAACGTCGAGAGCCTTGAAGGCTCTATCAGACGGCCGTTACCTGCAAGGTGACCGGTGAGAAACGGGAGGAGATTGCCTCGACCGTGATGCTACCCATAAGCCCGGTCGCCTCCAGCCAGAAGCCGGCCGTACCGCCCTGCAGGGGAACGATGGAACGACCGACGATCCTGGCAGGACCGTCGACGTGCAGCGCGACGTTGTCGTGCAGGAAGGGCAGGCGCTGGCCGTACTGATCCAAGGCTCGGATGACCACCCGCGTTGTGTCGCGTTCGCGGGCTTTCAACGAGGTGCTATCGGCCACCACTTCGAGCGTCATCGGCAGCGGATCGGCGGCAAGCCGCAGCCTGGCGACCGGCTGACCATCGATATACCCCGTGAATTCGCCGTCGAGCCACTCAAGACCCCATGTGCCAAGTTCATCCGCCGTAAAATGGCGATGATCCAGCACGACGGGCGGATGCGGCAGGTGCGGATAGTTTTCGCGATCCGGGCCAATGCGCTTTGTAAGCGAGCCGTATCTCAATTCGACTTCATCGCAGTTGGTAAGGATGATCAGCGGCAGAACGCCGCCGATATTGCGCTCCCCGCGCGCCCAGAAGGTTACGGGCTTCATGATGATCTCGTCGGACGGATCGCACTGGCTGGAATAGACGTAGGCAGCGAATTTCGGCTCGCGGAACATGTCGAGCACGCCGTGATAGCAGATGCGGTCGCCGGAGCCGAAGTCCTTGTGGGTATTGTAGTCGAACATGCACCAGCCGATCGCGCCTGAAATGTCGGGGTCGCCATAGGCGGCGTTCAGCACTTCGAGGTGCCGCCGGACGTGCTCGGCCTGACGCGCCTCCTGATCGTAGATCTTGGTCGGGTGCATGTGGCCGTTGAACTCGGTGATGAGGTACGGCACTTTGCGATCGAGACCGGTATTTTCCTGCTGGCTGCGAAGCGCCGTGCGCGGTCGATTGGCGCCGGGCAATTCCTCGTTGCCGAGGATGAAGTCGTTCATCGTGTAAACGTCTTCGAGCAGCTCGCTGTCCGTGAGGTAGCGGACGCCGCCGGTCTCGCGTGTCGGGTCAAGTTCGCGGGCAAGACGGTTGGTTTCGGTGTAGAAGTCGTGACTGTCCAGCGACTCGTTGATGCGCACGCCCCAGATGACGATCGAAGGATGGTTCCAGTCGCGTTCGATCATGCGGCGAACGTTCTGGATCGATTCCTTTTGCCATTCGAGATCGCCGATGTGCTGCCAGCCGGGGATTTCTTCGAAGACCAGCAAACCGATGCGATCGCACTGATCCAGGAACCATTTCGACTGCGGGTAGTGCGAGGTGCGGACGATATTGCACTTCAGCACCGACTTCATGATGTCGGCGTCGCGCTCCTGCGCCGAGCGTCCGGCGGCATAGCCGACATAGGGAAATGACTGATGGCGGTTCAGGCCACGCAGCTTCAGCGGTGCACCGTTGAGCAGAAAGCCCTCCGGCGTGAACTCGGCGGTACGGAATCCGAAATGCGAAGACAGCCTGTCCGAGCCATGGCTGGTCTTCAGGTCAACGACGATTTCGTAAAGAGTGGGGCTGGAGATATCCCAGAGCAGAATGTCCGTCAGGTTTTCGAAGGAAAGCGTCACATCTTCGCCCGTCGTATCGGCGGATGCGGTCGCAATCACGGTGCCGGAGCTATCCTTCAACGAACCGGTGACGGCACCGATAAAGCCGGAACTCTGCGGATTGGCGAGATGGCAGCGGACGCTGACTGATTTGGCGTCGGAAAGTACGTTTGCGGTTTCGATCTTGATGTTGCTGATCGAAACCGCGCCGGTGACTTTGAGCCAGGCGTCGCGATAGATGCCGGCATAGGTGAGATAATCGATGCGGCCGCCAAAGGGCGGGATAGCCGGGTTCTCGCTGCCGTCGATCTTCACAGTGATCAGATTGTCGCCTGGGAGGAGCTTGCCTGTGAGGCGGGCCTCGAATGGCGTGTAACCGTCCTTGTGAGCAACGATCCGTTCGCCGTTCAGATAGACGACGCTGTCTGCCATGGCGCCGTCGAAGACGATCGATACCTCGCGTCCTTCGAATTCCGGAAGCCAGCGCAAGATCTTCTGATAGGTAAAAGCGCGCTGATAAAGCGTCTCGTCAAAATAGTTGAAGGGCAGCTCGACGGCAGTGTGCGGCAGGCTGACGCTCCTCGTGCCGTCGAAGGCATCGAGCAGCCGCTGGCCGAAACCCTCGTGGAAACTCCATGATTCATTGAACGAGACGACGGACCGCATCCCGGACTCCTCTCAAGCATGTCTATTGGTTCGGCCGGCAAGGCCGCTTATGGATATTGCGCGCCATTCGTCGTGGTATAGATCGAGTAGAGCGACTGCGTCGCCGTGATGAAGAGGCGGTTCTTCTTCTGGCCGCCGAAGACGACGTTGGAGACGGTCTGCGGCACTTTGATCTTGCCGAGCAACGTGCCGTCCGGCGCAAAGCAATGGACGCCATCGGCGGCACTAGTCCACAGATTGCCGTCGATATCGAAGCGAAAGCCGTCGGGTATGCCGTTGTCGATCGAGCAAAAATAGCGGCTGTTGGTCAGTCTCCTGCCGTCGGCAACGTCGAAGACACGGATATGACGCGGCACGTCATGATCGGCAGAGCCGGAGTCGGCGATGTAAAGCTGTTTTTCGTCGGGCGAAAAAGCAAGGCCGTTCGGCTGGATGAAATCGGTAACCACCGCTTCGACTTTTCCGCTGTGCGGATCGATGCGGTAGACATTGCGTGTATCCTGTTCCTGCTCCGCCTTGTGCCCCTCATAGTCCGACTTTATTCCGTAGCTCGGGTCCGTGAACCAGATCGAGCCGTCGGACTTCACGACGACGTCGTTCGGCGAGTTGAGGCGCTTGCCCTGGTAGCTGTCGGCGAGCACGGTGATCTTGCCGTCGGGCTCCGTACGCGTGACGCGGCGGCCGCCGTGTTCGCAAGAGATGAGGCGGCCCTGGCGATCGCGGGTGTTGCCGTTGACGTAGTTCGATGGCGAGCGAAAAACCGAAACGCCGCCATCCGGCATCCAGCGCAGCATCCGCTCGTTGGGGATATCGCTCCAGATCAGGCAATTGAGATCGGAGAACCAGACGGGGCCTTCCGCCCAGCGACAGCCCGTATAAAGCTCCTCCAGCCTCGCGCTGCCTGCAATCAGGTTTCTGAAACGGTCATCACGGATGTCATAGAGCGTATCTTCCGACACTGCTTGGCTCCTCCCTAACCATTGAGTATTTCGTAAACAGAAACGGCAATGGGTTCCAGAGCCCGGTGTGTCAAATCCGCCGGGCTCTGGTGATTTTTCAGAGAGGTGTTGCAGGATGGGGCGAGCCGTCATATGCGCCCCAGATCGACTGGTCGAAACAGATGACAGAACCGGTCATCAGGCCGGATTCTGCCGAGGAGAGGTAGGCGCAGGCGCGGGCGACCTCTTCGGGGTCGACGAGGCGGCCAAATGGCTGAGTTTCTGCCGCCTTGGCCAGCCAATCGTCGGGCGCGTTGTGGTATTCCCTCTGGATGCGGTCCTCGCCTTCCGACGCCATCCAGCCGATATTGAGGCCATTGACGCGGATGCGATTGCGCAGCAGCGCGTAAGCCGTGTTTTTCGTCAGTGTTTCAAGTGCACCCTTCGATGCGCAATAAGCGGCGATGAAGGGCTGGCCGGCCTTGGCGGACATCGAGCCTATGTTGACGATGGTGCCTTCGATCTTTTCGCGGCGCATCACCTTGACCGCTTCCTGCATCAGGAAGAACGGCGCCCGGACATTGATCGCGAACATCCGGTCGAAAAGCTCCGGGCTGGTGTCGAGGATTGTGCCGCGATCGGTGATGGCTGCGGCGTTGACCAGGGCATCGACCCGACCGAAGGTCTCGTCACAGGCGCGCACCACATTCTGCGCGTCTTCGACCTTCTCAAGATCCGCCTTGACGTAAACGACCTTGGCTCCTGTCTTTGAGGAGATCTCCTCGGCCTTCGCCTTGCCCTTCTGTTCGTTGCGGCCGCAGATGACGATGCCTTTCGCGCCGCGCTCGGCAAAAAGGCGGGCGATGGTGGCGCCAAGCCCCTGCGTGCCGCCGGTGACGATTGCGATCTTGCCGTCGAGGCGGCTGTGGTCCGTGGTCATCAGATTCCTCCCTCATTGATGCATGGTGATGATATGCGAATTGCCCCTCTGGGGGCGAGGGCCTTAATGTTGCAGACCACCGAAGTCTTCCTTGAGCCGCGAAATGGAGCTACAGCTTCGATTGAAGCGAAAGTGAAGGCCATGGATAAGAGCGATATCGGCACGATTGCAGCATGGCTCACGGAACAGGGCCTGAAAGGAACCTCGGAATCCGAGCTGCTGTCCGGATTCTGTGTTGCGTGCCGGGCAGCGGGCTTGCCGCTGGACCGCGGGATGGCGCTTATGGACACGCTGCATCCGGTGCACGAGGGACGCGCCTTTCGCTGGGATAGCGAGTCGGAAATCGAGAGCGAATTCGAATATGGTCCGAGCGGCGAAGGCGAGGCGCTCTCTACTTGGCAGCGCTCGGCTTTCTATTATCTATGGTCAGGGAATGAAAACGAAGTTCGCCGCCGCATCGGCTTCGGCGATCCCATCGATTTCAATATGCTCGACAAGCTGCTCGAAGCGGGCCACACGGACTACGTGGCGCTCGTCCATCGTTTCGCCAAGGAAGGCACGATCGGCGAGATGGACTGCTTCTTCTCGCATTTCGCTACCAAGCATCCGGAAGGCTTTTCCGACCAGGATCTGAGCATTCTCCGAAAGCTCGTGCCCATTCTGGGGCTCGCAATCAAATGCATAGCTCTCGGCAGGATCGCGCGGACGATTGCAGAGGTTTACCTCGGCAAGGATGCCGCGCGGCAGGTGATGGAAGGCAAGATCAGCAGGGGCAAGTCCGAGAGGATTTCGGCAGCACTCTGGTTCTCCGACCTTCTGAACTACACCAAGATATCGGACAACGCGCCACCCGAAGAAATCCTGCCGTTCCTTAATGAATATGGCGAAGCAGTGATTTCAGCGATCCATGAGGCAGGTGGCGATGTGCTGAAACTTATCGGCGATGGCGTGCTTGCGATCTTCAAGGCGGAGGAGCCATCCGACGCCTGCTGCGCAGCACTGCGCGCAGAAAGATCGTTGCGGGAAAAGCTCGCGACGCTCAATGCTGCACGTATCGTGGACGGCCGGCCGACAACAGACGTCTATCTCGGCCTCCATATCGGTGATGTGTTCTACGGCAATATCGGCAGCCAGGAACGGCTTGATTTCACGGTTATCGGTCCAGCGGTCAACGAGGTCAGCCGGATTGCTTCAGTCTGCCGGTCGGTCGATCTCAACGTGCTGATGTCATCGGATTTTGCCGCGGCTATTCCGGATGCCGAGCGCGCCGGCATTGCCTGCATTGGCCGCTACGCGCTTCGCGGCGTCAAGCGGGCGCAGCAGCTCTACACGCTCGAGACTGCGCAGCTCGGTGGTCCAGGCTGACGAAGCAGCCCCTGGCCGCCATCTATCCAAATCGGTGTACCGGTGATGTGGCGCGAGCGGTCGGTGGCAAAAAACAGGATGGCTTCGGCGACGTCGTCGCTTTGCCCCGCTTCCCCGCCAGTGATCGGAATCTCGCCTTCCGGCCAGACGACCGGGATTTCCGTTTCCCTTCGGTGGCGGCTCCTGGTGTTCTCATCGATATTCGTGTCGATGGCGCCCGGGCAGACGGCATTGACGCGGATCCCGTGCTTGCCAAGTTCCAGCGCAAGCTGCTGCACCATAGCGACCTGACCGGCCTTCGTGACCGTATAGGCGGTTGCTCCCGGAGTCGTGAAGGTACGCGTACCATTGATCGAGGAGACGACGATGATCGAGCCGCCACCATTCGACTTCATGTGCGGGACGGTGAGATGGAGCGTCAGGTAGGTTCCCCGCAGGTTGACGTTGATCGTCTTGTCCCACTCCTCCGGCTTCAGGTCGTCGATCGGCGCCCAAACACCGTTGATGCCGGCATTGGCGACGACGATGTCGATGCGGCTGAATTTGGTGACGAGCTTTTCGATCGCCCCGCGCATGGCGGCTTCATCGCTGGTGTCGGCAGTCAGCGGAATCGACTCGCCGCCTGCGGAATGGATTTCGGCGCATGTTTCCTCGACCTCGCTGCCGGTGCGGCTCAAAACGCCCACCTTGGCGCCTTCCGCGGCCAGCCTGAGTGCCGTCGCCTTTCCGATGCCGGAACCGGCGCCGGTGACCAATGCAATCTTTCCCTGAAGTTCCATATGCCAATCCTCGTTGCCTTCGCGCTAGGGCAATGTTCGAACGCGGCGCTTGGTTCCAGTTGGAGCAATCGGCGGTGCGGCTTGTTGATTTTGCGGTTGCGAAGGAGCAGATTTCAGCCACGAGGTCTTGTGCTATACGGACTTTTGCCCTTGGGGATGATGAGATCGCAATCATGAGACCGACGTTCACATTGATGCTGCTGGCAATCATCGGCAGTGGCGCCTTTTTGGCGCTCGCCATTCTGGGCTGGGGTGGTTTTGCAGCATTTTTTTCCCATCCGCCGTTGGTCGCGCTGACCGTTGTCCTCTTCGCGCTCACCATCGCCGCACTTTTCAGCAGCGGAAACCTGAGTGCCGGCGTAAGGGAGGATCGCTCCAACCGCTGGGTACTGACGGCCTTCGCGGTAATTGGCGTGTTGATCGCTTATCTGCCGGCTTATATGGACCGGATCGATGTCTGGACGGTCGACGGCGCTGTCATCCGCTGGATCGGCGTTATCCTCTTTGCCGTGGGTGGGGCGTTGCGGCTTTGGCCGGTATTCACGCTCGGGCGCCGGTTCAGCGGTCTCGTTGCCATTCAGCCCGACCACAAGCTCGTGACGGACGGGGTATTCCGCATCATCCGTAACCCCAGTTATCTCGGCCTGATGGTCAGCACCCTCGGTTGGGCTCTGGCGTTTCGCTCGGTTATCGGAATTGGCCTTACAGCATTGATGCTTGTGCCGCTGATTGCACGCATCCGAGCAGAGGAAGCGCTGCTGGAATCGCAATTCGGTGAAGAATATGCAGCCTACCGCCAGCGAACCTGGCGGTTGATACCGGGCCTCTACTGACTGCAGAGAGCATTCGGGCCGCATCGAACCGGCGTTTGGTGCGATGCGGTGCCAATGAGCCTGAGCGGCGCTCCTAAAGCCTTACCAGATTGCGATAGATCGCCCATTTTTCCGGTCCGTGCACGGCGGCAAGCAGAAGCCCGGCGAAGAAGGTAAAGTGGTCGATGAAGAAGCCGAATTCTGCCTGATTGTTCGCCCAGCGCGACGGGCCATGAAAGGCGAAGGCCAGGAAGATCACGTAGATGCCGGCAAGCAGGCTCGCTTCGGTGAAGAAGGCGCCGGTTATCAAGGCGAGCGCCAAAGCCAGCTCGAAGAAGGCTGCGACCCAGGCGAGAAAACCCGCCATCGGAAAGCCAGCGGAGGCAATGTAGGTTGCGGTTGCGCCCATGTCGGCAAACTTGAAGCCTGCGGCCATGAAGAAGACGAAGCTGAAGATGATGCGCGCGACGATGACTGCAATTGCTCTGGTCATTTGAAATCTCCCTCTGTGAGCTTTCACTATGACGGATACCGCGCGCTGCTTCCTACACCTGCAAGAAAAAAGGGCGGCTCGATGCGACCCCCTTGAACGAAGCTCAGATTTTTATGTGGCCGTCGCCTTCCGAAGATAGAGCCTTATATTGCCGCTCGGGGAGGCTTCAGCCTTCTTGCGGTAGGAAGCGGCCAGGGCCGTTTTCGAGGACAGTTCGATCAAACAGGAGGACGGCATGCAGATCAATCGTACAGGTTCGGCCCAGTGGTCCGGTGGTCTCAAGGATGGCAAGGGACGGATATCGACACAGAGCGGCGCACTAAAGGAATATCCCTATGGCTTTGCGAGCCGCTTCGAAGGCGTTCAGGGCACCAATCCAGAAGAGCTGATCGGCGCGGCCCATGCCGGCTGCTTCACCATGGCGTTGTCGTTGATCCTCAGCGAGGCGGGGCTTACGGCCGAAAGAATGGAGACAACAGCGAGGGTGACGCTTGAAAGCGTCGAAAATGGTTTTGCGATCACGGCGATCCATCTTTCGCTGACAGGCAATGTTCCCGGCGCCGATCAAGAGAAATTCACGGAGCTCGCCAATAAGGCCAAGGCCGGATGCCCTGTCTCCAAGGCGCTTTCCGCAGTGCCGATCACGCTGGAGGTCAAACTGGGCTGATTTCCCTTATTTTCTGGCTTTCAATGCCGCGCGCCCCGGGCCGCGGCATTTTTATGTTTCCGAAAAATATTGACAGCTGACATATGATGTTTTACGACTGACGAAATTCAAAAATCGTCAGTCGTAAGCAAGGCTTTTGAAAACGCATGGATGAGTTGGCAGACAGCACTCTGGAGAAAACCCGCCAGGAGAATGTGACACGCATTCTCGATGCGGCTGATCGGCTTTTCCGTCACTATGGCTACAGCAAGACGACGGTTGCCGATGTGGCGCGCGACCTCGGCATGTCGCCGGCCAATATCTATCGCTTTTTTGCTTCGAAGGTTGAGATCCATCAAGCAATCTGCGGCCGTATGCTCGAGACGAGTTATAAGATGGCTTTCGACATCCGCCATCTGCCCGAAAGCGCTTCTGAACGGCTGCGCCGCTACGTGCGTGGCCAGTATCAGATGACGCTCGATACCATGCTCGACCAAGAGAAGGTGCACGAGATGGTCATCGTCGCCATCGAACGCGACTGGCACGTTATCGAAACGCACATCGACAGCATTCACGACCTTATTGCGGAGATCATCCGCGAGGGCATCGAGGCCGGCGAATTCGCCGAGCAGGACCCAGTCGTCGCATCCCGCTGCTTCGGGGCTGCGACAGTCAATCTCTGTCATCCGCAGATGGTGGCGCAATGTCTCGCCAAAACCAACCGGGCAACGGTGGACGAACTGATCGAATTTTCGATCAGGGCTTTGAAACAATCTGACCGTTAGACAGTCAGGAAATCACACGAAACGATCAGGAGTGGGAAGATGGTTTCGCTTAAGACACGCAGGCTGCCGTCTGTTTTCAGCATAGCGCTTGTCGGCGCGATCACTTTCGGCCTTGCCGGGTGCAGTGGTGAAGAGAAGAAGGCCGAAACGAAGGAAATCATCCGCCCCGTCAAGGTCGTGGAGATTGCCAAGGCTGGCGAAACACGCGCGCTTTACTATTCCGGTGCCGTAAAGGCGCGCGTTGAAATGAACCTTGGCTTCCGCGTCGGCGGTAAGATCACCGAGCGCCTCGTCGATATCGGTGAGCATGTGAAGCCGGGCGATATGCTGGCGCGCATCGATGCCACGGATTATCAGCTCGCGGCAAAGGCAGCGGAAGCGAATCTGGCGGCGGCCGAAAAAGGTGTGCAGACGGCAGACCTCGCCAACAAACGTGCCGTGCAGCTCTTCGATAAGAGCGTTGCCTCCAAATCGCAGCTCGAACAGGCGGCGCTTTCCTACGACCAGGCCGTCTCGACGCGCGATGCCGCGGTCTCCTCGCTCGATCAGGCGAAGAACCAGGTGAGTTACACTGAACTGAGGGCCGACCAGAACGGCATTGTGACCGCAATCAATGCGGACTCGGGTCAGGTCGTGGCTTCCGGTACCCCGGTCGTAACCGTTGCCATCGATGGCGAGAAGGAGGTCCAGATCGCGGTGCCGGAAAACGATATCGCCGAATTCAAGCCCGGCAAGATCGTGAAGGCAACCTTTTGGTCGGATAGCAAGCTGGTACTGGACGGGAAGGTGCGCGAAGTTTCCGGCAGCGCCGATCAGCAGTCCCGGACCTTTTCCGTCCGTGTCAGCCTGCCCAGCGATCAGCGTGTCCTGCTCGGCATGACGGCGACGATCGAGGCGGACGTCACGAATTCCAATCCTTATGTAGCGGTTCCTTTGGGTGCCCTTGCGGACAAGGACGGGAAGAAGTTCGTCTGGGTCGTCGACCGCGGCGCGTCGACCGTCCACGCCCGCGAAATCGATGTTGCCGATTTCACCGGCGACGGCGTCAACATCACGAGCGGCCTGGATGCCGGTGATCTCGTCGTTGCCGCGGGCACGCAGTTCATGACCGAGAACCTGAAGGTCATGGTGCCGGGTCAGCAGTCGGCTTCGGCCGAGCCCGCCGCCGCAATTCAGTAGATGCTGTCTCGGAGAGGGACCACGGCCATGGACGCCAACACCACTGAAAAGCGCCCCTTCAACCTGTCGCGCTGGGCGATCGGCCATCCGAGCATTGCGCGCTTTCTTTTCGGGTTGATCATCATCACCGGCGTGCTCGGGCTGATGCGGATGGGCCAGAAGGAAGACCCGGACTTCACATTCCGTGTCATGGTCGTGCAGGCCTTGTGGCCGGGCGCTTCCATCCAGGACATGGAGGACCAGGTCACCAACAAGATCGAGCGCAAGCTGCAGGAAACGCCGCATCTCGACTGGGTCAAGTCCTATACACGCGCCGGCAGCACGATCATCACCGTGCAGGTAAAGGGCGACACGGATGCGGCTGAGGTAGCTGACGCCTTCTATCAGGTGCGCAAGAAGGTCGGCGATATTTCCGGAGACCTGCCGCAGGGCCTGCGCGGTCCCTATTTCAACGACGAATTCGGCGATACCTTCATCACGCTGCACTCGATCAGCGGCGACGGTTACACCTATCCAGAGCTGAAGAAGTTCGCGATTCAGGCGCGTGACATGCTGCTGACGACGCCGGGCGTCGAAAAAGCCGTGATCATCGGCGACCAGCCTGAGAAGATCTATATCGACGTCTCATCCAAGGCGCTCGCCGAGCGCGGCCTGACGATCGTCGATCTGCAGAATGCCATCAAGGGGCAGAATGCCGTCGATCCTGCAGGCTCCGTCGATACCGGCCTGCGCTCCGTGCGCATTTCCGTCGAAGGCAACCTGCACAAGGTCGAAGACATTCGCGAACTGCGCCTGCGCTCCGGCAACCAGGTGACGCGCCTCGGCGATATCGCCACCGTTTACTCCGGTCTCGAAGACCCCTACCAGCGCAAGTACCGCTTCAACGGACATGAAAGCGTGCAGGTCGGCGTCGTCATGGCCAAGGGCTTCAAGGTCACCGATGTCGGCAAGGATGTCGAGGCGACCTACCAGCGCTTCGAGGAATCGCTGCCCTACGGCGTTTCCGTCGACCAGATCTCCAACCAGCCCGACGTCGTGACCGATGCCATCAGCGAGTTCATGCATGCGCTCGGCGAAGCATTGGTGATCGTGCTCATCGTGTCGTTCCTGTCGATCGGCTGGCGCTCGGGCCTCGTCATCGCCATTGCCATTCCGCTGGTGCTGGCTGCAACCTTCGCCATCATGTATGAGCTCGGCATTGATCTGCAGCGCATCTCGCTCGGAGCGCTCATCATCGCGCTTGGCCTGCTCGTCGACGACGCGATGATCGTCGTCGAGCTGATGGAACGAAAACTCGAAGAGGGGCTCGTCAAGATCGAGGCGGCGAGCTTCGCTTATTCCTCGACAGCCTTCCCGATGCTGACGGGGACGCTGATCACGACCGCGGGCTTCATCCCGGTGGGCTTCGCGGAATCGACGGCAGGCGAATATGTACGCACGCTGTTCTACGTCGTCGGTATCGCGCTCGTCGTCTCCTGGTTCGTTGCCGTCTATTTCACGCCGTGGCTCGGCTACATGATCCTGAAGCAGCGCCATCATGCCGGCCAGCATCACGACGTCTTCGACACGCGCTTCTATCGCGGCCTGCGCAGCACGGTTAGCTGGGCGGTGCGCCACCGCATCATCGTGATTGCGCTGACGCTCGGCACCTTCGTTGCAAGCCTCTGGAGCTTCCAGTTCATTCCGCAGAACTTCTTCCCGCAGTCCTCGCGGCCAGAAATCCTCGTTGACCTCTGGCTGCCGGAAGGCGCGAGCATCAAGGACGTCGAGACGCAGGCCAAGGCGCTCGAAGCCAAGATGATGGACGACAAGGACAAGAAGTTCATCGCTACCTATATCGGCGAGGGCGCGCCGCGCTTCTTCCTGCCGCTCGACCAGCAACTTCGCAATCCGAACTACGCCCAGCTGCTCATCATGGCCAATGACGAGCCGGCGCGCGAGCGGCTGATCATCAAGCTGCGTACGATCCTTACGGAAGATTTCCCGTCGATCCGCGGCAAGGTTGACCGCCTGTTCCTCGGCCCTCCGACGGGCTGGCCGGTGCAGATGCGCGTCATGGGTCCGGACAGAGTCGAAGTGCGCAAGATCGCCGACCAGGTGAAGGAGCGCTTCACGCAGAACCCGTTGCTCGGCGCTGTCCATGACGACTGGCTGGAGCAGGTGCCGGCGATGAAGCTGGTGATCGACCAGGATCGTGCCCGGGCGCTCGGCGTCACCTCGCAGCGCGTCCGCCAGATGCTGCAGACCGCCATGTCCGGCGCGCCGCTCGACGACTTCCGCGACGGCGAGGAGACGGTTTCGATCGTCGCCCGCGAGCCGGAGGCGAACCGTGCACTGCTGTCAGCCGTCAACTCGGTCTATGTGCCGACGGATTTCGGCGGCTTCGTGCCGGTCTCGCAGATCGCCAAAGTCGTGCCGGTCATGGAGCAGGGCATCGAATGGCGGCGCGACCGCCTCCCCACCATCTCCGTGCGTGCGACGCTGCCGGACAACGTGCAGTCGAACGACGTCGTGACGAAGATGTATGCCGACATGCAGGATCTGCGGGACAGCCTGCCGGCCGGCTACAAGATCGAGATCCAGGGCGGGGCCGAGGATTCGGCCGAAAGCCAGGCTTCGATCGCTGCCAAGGCGCCGATCATGCTCGTCGTCATCATGGTGCTGCTGATGGCCCAGCTCCAGCATTTCGGCAAGGCGATGCTGGTCTTTGCTACCGGTCCGCTCGGCATCATCGGCGCCGCCTCGGCGCTGCTGATCAGCGGCGCCCCCTTCGGCTTCGTGGCGATCCTCGGCGTCATTGCGCTGCTCGGTATCATCATCCGCAACTCGATCATCCTCGTCGACCAGATCGACCAGGATATCAAGGCGGGCATGCACCGGCAGGAGGCGATCGTGGGCGCCGCCGTACGCCGCTTCCGACCGATCATGCTGACGGCATTGACCGCTGTTCTGGCGCTGATCCCGATCTCGCGCGGCGTCTTCTGGGGTCCGCTCGCCTACGCGATGATGGGCGGCATTCTCGTCGCAACAGTGCTGACCATCCTCGTGCTGCCCGCAGGCTACGCGTTGTTCTTCGGGCGTGAGCCGAAGGCGAAATATGCAAACGGCGAATATGCCAATGCCAACCAGGAAGAGGCGGATGTGCATCATCCGCCGGCGTTGGCAGCCGAGTGAAAGTGGCGCGGTGCAAACCGCGCCATTTTCATCTGCAGTCAGCCCATCGGGTTCGGAAGGTAACCAGTGAAGCCCGCGATCCTCCACCGGCCGCCATGCTTGCGGCAGTAGTATAGTGTCTGCCAGAGCATGCGATCGCGTTCGCCGTTGGCGCGCAGGATGCTGCCGTCGAATTTCTTGCGCACCAGCGCCATATTGCGATTGATCTCGATGTTTTCCAGGGTCGTAGCGGTGAAGATTGCGGTTCGCGGATCTTCGGCAAACTTCTGGCTCTTGAAGTCCTGTGCCTGACGCAGCCACTCGTCGCGGTAGGCTGCAAGCGTCGGGAAATTGAGGCGCCAATGATCGGGATTGGCCTCCCTGCGGCCGTCGATGCCGATGAAGCCCTCCTCGATGAAATCATCACCCACCTTGCTCCAATCGGCGGCGAGGAAAGCATCGATATCGCGGTGCACGAGCATTTCCCAGATCGAGTGCCGAGCCTCGTCCGAGGCGGGGAAGGGGTTCTTGAATGGGTCTCTCATGGCAGATCGGATCTCGTTGAAACCGCGGGATGTGGCCCCGTCGAGGCCGAAAAGTCAATCGGCGGGAAGACTTCCGGCGGCGATCCGGGCTATGTATTTCAGCAGGTGATTTAGGGAGGGAAGATGACCGCCGATTATCGTCTCGAAGCAAGCTGGACCCCGACGGAGGGCTCCTTCGGGCGCTTCACCTTCACGCTTTTCAACCTTTCCAGCGGAACGCTTTCCGGTTTTTCGCTGGTCTATACGTCGATGACGCGCGTGGCGGATCAGCACGCGGCCGAAGGCGCCACGCTCAAGCGGCGCTTGGCGAATTTCCACGAATTCATACCGCCTGAGGGGCTGAGCATTGCGCCCGGCCAAAGCTGGCAGTTTTCGGTCGAAGGCCTCACTCACGCGCCGAAGCACGCCACGGCAGGGATCAAGTCCGCCTACCTTACGCTCGGCGATGGCCGGCATCTGCCCGTCAGCTTTGGAGACCTGATGTTGGAGGGCGCGGACCTCGGCAAGCTTCCGGAGCTTTTGCCGAAAGGAAAGGTAACGGAGCCTTACTCGCTGCTGCCCTGGCCGCTGTCGCTATCGTTGCGGCCGGACGGAGTGCCGCCCGTCGCGCTTTACCCGGCGGCCGGGTCAGGTATGGAGGATGTCAGGGCCGTGGCGAACGTGCTGGCGCTCTATCAGCGGCTATTCCCGACGGATAACGTGCCCTTCACACTGCAGCCGGCTCAGAGCGGCCGGCCGATCCGCTTCAAGGCGGAATCCTCGATCATGCCCTCGGCCTACGAGCTGCGCTTTACGGCCGATGAGATTATTCTGGCGAGCGATGATGCGGCGGGGCGGTTCTACGGGCTCGTCAGCCTTGCGCAACTGCTGCACGGTGCGCGGCGACAGCCTAATGTTTTCAACTTTCCCGCCTCCGGCGACATTGCCGACCAGCCTCGCTACGACTGGCGCGGCTGCCACCTCGATGTTTCCCGCCAGTTCTATCCGGGCGCGGATGTCGAACGGCTGATCGACATTCTCGCCTGGAACAAGCTGAACATCTTCCACTGGCATTTGACTGACGACGAGGCCTGGCGGCTGGAGATCAAGGCCTATCCAGAGCTCACGGAGATCGGCGCGAGGCGGGGACCGGATGAAGTTCTGGTGCCGCAGCTCGGCGACGGCGCTGAACCGCGTTCGGGTTATTATACCCAGGACGATGTCCGCCGGATCGTTGCCCATGCCGGAGCGCTTCACGTCGAAGTCGTGCCGGAGATCGATATTCCAGGGCACAGCACGGCCGCCCTCTTTGCCCTGCCGCAGCTTGTCGACGGGCAGGAGGCGCCGGACGGCTACCGCTCGGTGCAGGGC
>NZ_JBNDHT010000082.1:0-28951 GCF_056755115.1 Rhizobium sp. SVR5-2C
GGCCGTAGACTTCGTCCGATATGATCCAGATTCCGGTGCGTCGGCTGAACTCTAGGAGCGCCTGCATCTCATCCGCACTGGCCGTCCAGCCCGTGGGATTGGCCGGGGTCGACAAAAAGATTGCCCGCGTGCGGGCATCGCAGGCGGCAAAGAGCTTGTCGAGATCGAGGCGCCAATCGGTATCGAAGTCGAGCGAAACAGGGCGTGGCTCGCCGCCAATCAGATGGATCGCATTGTGGATGTTCGGCCATTGCGGCGCGACATAGACGACGTTCGTGCCGATATCGACGAGAAGCTGCAGGGCAATATAGAGCGCCTGCATGCCGCTCGGTGCCACGGTCGTCCGTTCGACAGGAATCGGTCGGCCGTGCAGGTCCGACTGATATCGGCTGAGAGCCTGGTTCAACGCCTCAAGGCCACGCATGTTCGGAATGTAAAAGGTCAAACCGTCATCCAGCGCCGCCTTGGCAGCCTCGCGGATGAAGGCCGGCGTCACCATATCGCCTTCGCCGTACCAAAGCGGGATGACATCCCCAAGTTCGCGGGCGCGCATCGCCAGCGCTGCGATGTTCTCCGTTCGGAGGTCGCGAATCTGTGCGCGGATACCCTCGAAGGCGTGGCGGGCCTTCGCTGTTTCCGCGGAAAGTGGTGACGCCAAAAAAGACAAGGATCAGTCCTTACATTTCTGGCCGAACGCCTGCTGCTCGGAAGCAAGGATCGACGTTCGGCGGGGAAACGTTATTCGAACTCGGGCGCAATTCAAGAGAAATTTTAAGTTTCAAAGGTCTCGCAGGCGCCCGAGACGGTTTTGTCGTCAGCGGCTTCCCGCTAGACTTTCCGCTTTGTAAGAACCTCGCCCAGCACTTTATCGAAGCGGGCGATTTCCTCCATCTTGTTGTAGTGAACGAGCGAGACACGAATAGCGCCGTGCTCCATCGACAGACCAAGCCGCTTCATCAAACGCGGCGCAAACATATGACCGTCGCGCAAGCCGATGCCGGCCTCTCCCATATCCGCTGCGATCTGCTGCGGCGTGACGCCGGGAATGTTGAAGCAAATGGTCGGAACGCGCTGGGAAAGCCGCTCTTCGTCGGAGATCCCGTAGATCACGGCGCCGTGCTTCTTCAGGACGGCGATCATTTCGCGAGACAGCGTCAATTCGTACTCACGGATCGCGCCCATCGCGGCCGCCAGCGCCTCGCGGCGCGAATGACCGGTGCCGGACAGGAAACGGCGACCGAGGGCTTCGAGGTACTTCACGGCAGCATTCATGCCTGCGACGTTCTCGTAGGTGAACGTCCCGACTTCGATCTTGTAGGGCGGCACATCAGGGATGAAGTCCTCCTTGAACGTCGGAAGCTTGCAGAGCGCGTCGTAGCGTCCCCAAAGGAAACCCATGTGCGGGGAAAAATTCTTGTATCCGGAGCAGACCAGATAGTCGCAATCCCATGCCTGAACATCGATCAGGCCATGCGGACCATAGTGGACGCAATCGAGAAACACCTCTGCGCCGGCGGCATGCGCGAGCTTGCCCACGGCTTCCACGTCGACAATGGTGCCGATTGAATGCGCCGTGACCGTGCAAGCGACGAGACGGGTCTTGTCGTTCAGGAGCGGCTTCAGATCCTCGACGTGCAACGTGCCGTCTTCGCGCATGCGCCACCAGACGACCTTGGCTCCGTCCGCTTCAAGCGCAAGCCAGGTGGCGATATTGGCGTCGTGGTCCATGTCTGTGACGACGATCTCGTTGCGCTCCTGCAGCATCTTGGCGATACCGAGGCTGACGAGCCTGATGAAAGACGTCGCGTTGAGGCCGAAGGAGATTTCTTCCGGGCGAGAAGCGTTGACGAGGAGCGCGACAGTTTCGCGGGCCTCATCGAGATTGCGGTCCACGCCTTGGCTGTGCTGGTATTTTGCCATCCGCTGGACGTTGAAGTCGACGAGATGGGTCGCAACGGCGTCCACGACGGCCTGGGGAACCTGCGCGCCACCGGCATTGTCGAGGAAAATGAAGTCACCCGCCTTCTGTATGGCAGGGAACATGGCGCGGACTTCGTCGACGGGGAAGCTGTTCTGGCCCGTAAAGCCCTTCGTGGAAACCGATACACTCATAATCGCTCCTGCAATGCCGATGATATGGAACTGTCGCGGATGCTAATGTCCTGGCGTCAGTGTTTGATCATTTGATCACAAAATATTTGATGGTTCAACTAATTTTGGAAAGCAAACCACGCGCGGTTCGGATCTCTGGGCTAGGGAAGGGCTAGTCGCGACTTCTGCTGCAGAAATTTCTAAGAATCTCATGTGTGTGTCGGATGTCGTCTACGACGGCTTGGCGAGCAGCGGCAAAATCCCCGGCTTTCAGAGCCTCGATGATAACGCCGTGGAACCCGGCCGGATCGAGCTCTCCCTTGCGGATCAGCGGACCGACGGAGCCCGCGAGCAAGCGCATATAGGGACCGAGCCGAAGCCAAAGCGTGTCGATCAGCTGCAACAGAACCTCGGATCCCGACGCACGATAGATAGTGAAGTGGAAGCGTTGATTCATTTCGATGAGTTCGTAGACGTTCTCTCGCGCTGTGGCATGCTGCTGGTCGGTAATGGATTCGAGCAGCGCGATGTCGACGGGCGTCAGCCGCGGGCCACCGAGCTCGGTGGCAAGGCCCTCAACCGCTATTCGAGCGCGCGCAAGATCGTCCAACCGCGCAGCGGTCACCGGCGGGATGCGCGCCGAGCCGTTCGGAGCAACCTCGAGCGCATTTTCCGCTGCCAGGCGACGCAGCGCTTCACGAACCGGCATGTTGCTGGTGCCGAATGTTTCCGCGAGCGAGGCTATCGTCAACGTCTGCCCGGGATCAAACCTACCGGTCATGAGGGCATTGCGCAGTTGCTGGTAAACTGCCTCCTGGATCGTCGTCCGCGATGAAACAGGGCCAAGGGCCATCCGCACTATCCTATTCTTCTTGCAATGGAGTTTTGATCCGAGGCGCCGATCCTATCCGCGCTTGAAACCCTTCTTCAAGCATCCTCCGATCGTTCACTGTCTGTAGCCGGCCTGCATAAGCAGCGGCAGGACACGATCGCAGAAGAAGGGCAGCTCCTGCGTATAATTGACGAAGGAAAGCGCGATGCCGGCGTAGCCCTGCTGTGAGATGGCGATCATCTCCTCGGTGATGCGCTCCGGTGTTCCAACGAGCGGATAGCTGCCGGCACCGCCGGCAAAGCGCTGACGGTAGCGATCGTAAGCCTCGCGGTCATGTGATTGCGAGAACTCCTTCTTGCTGGCCATATGGACATCGACCGCCTCGTGATCGGCCAGCGTAACGGCGTAGCGATGATAGTAGTCGTCTGCCTCGGCCTGCGTCTCCCGGCAGACGACGTGGCACACCGTATATACGCCGACCTCGCGTTTATTGGCTTCGGCGCGGGCGCGGATGTCGGCTACAGGTTTTCCTGCTTCGCGGATCTCCGAGAAGGTCGTGAACAGGTAGTCGCAGCTCCTGGCTGCAAAATCCCGCCCCGGTCCGCCGAAGGCCGCGTTCATCGTGACCGGACGGGGGCTTTGCAGGCTCGCGGGCCGGCTGATGGCCTGCGTCAGCTTGTAATAGGTCCCGTTGTAGTCGAACGGCGCATCTGCCGCATAAGCATGCTCCAGCACCTGAAGCCATTCGTCAGCCTGATCATATCCTTTTTCGACCAGCGACGTGCCGAACATGGCAAACTCCTTAGGATTCCATCCGCAGACGATATTCAACCCAGCACGTCCGCCGCTGACATGATCGACGGTCGCCAGTGCCTTGGCGGCATAGAGCGGGTGGACAAGGGGCACATGGACGGTCATGAACAATCCGATCCGCTCGGTGGAAGCCGCAAGGGCGGCTGCCCAGGTGAATGTCTCAAAGGACCACTCGCGCACGCGGTTCTTGCCCCCGAAACCCCGCCAGCGGGCGATTGGAAGCAAGAACTCCAAACCGGCGCGATCGGCGATCTGCGCGGCCGTCAGATTGTCGGCCCAGCCCGCGGTCCAGCGCTCGGGGACGTCCGTGATCGCAAGGCCGCCATCGGCGTTCGCGGAGAAAACGCCGAGTTTCAGGCGATTTGCGCCTTTGAGCGGATGCTGCTTCACGGTACTGCTTCCTCTGTGTCGAGCAGCTTCGCGCGCTGCCTATGCCTTAGCTTGGCCATGTTTTCGGCTTGAGCGCAAATTGCTTTATGTTTAAACCTTCTCGATCGTGGACCACGGAAGCCGACCGGAGATGCTGACATGAATGATTTTCGTACGCAGTGCCTCAATCGGGCGTTGCTCGTCGGCACCTTTTCGGCGATCCCGCATCCGGTGGCCGTCGAGGTGATGGCGCAGTCCGGGCCTGATTTCATCTGCATTGATTGGGAGCACGCCCAGATCGGCCGCGAGCGTATCGAGGATCTGGTGCGTGCGGCGGATGTCCATTCGGTCACGGCGATGGTGCGCGTTCCCGGTCATGCTCCGGAAGCGATTGCGGCCGTCCTCGATGCCGGCGCCGGGGGTGTCCTCGTCCCCAGGGTTTCGACCGCCGAACAGGCCAAGGCCGCCGTGTCTGCCACTCGCTACCCACCGATCGGCAGCCGCGGCGTTGGCCCCGGACGAGCGGCGGGCTACGGCTACCGCATCCCGGACTATCTGGCGAAGGCCAACGAGACGCTGGTGCTGGCGATACAGGTCGAGACGGCCGAGGGGCTGGCCAACATCGAGCAGATTGCCGCCGTTGAAGGCGTGGATCTGATTTTCATCGGTCCCGGCGATTTGTCGGTTTCTATCGATGCCATGGGACCGGCCGGCCAGGAAAAGCTGGACCGCGCGATCGGCACGATCACGTCCGCGGCCTTACAAGCGGGTCGCGCCGTCGGCATCTTCCGGCCGTCGCCCGCCGATGTCGGCAGATGGCGGCAGGCAGGGATCAGCTTCTTTGTTCTTGCCAGCGACACCATGTTTCTCGGTGCGGCTGTTTTCGATAATCTCGCCGCAGCACGCAAGGCAGGCTCGGCCTGATACCTGCGCGCCTCGATCCGTCCATTCATGGTGGTTGATTGTCGCCTAGACGTAGTTGCTCGCGATCGGCGCGATTAGAGGTGAATTCCGGCATGCGGGCATGCAAAAAGCAGGATAATGGAACTATATAAACGAGCGTACTTCGATCGACAGCCGCACGATTCCTCTACGCGGCCGGCGCGCCCAACCGTAACCACGCAATGTATTAATTCATAAAGCGATATTTGACCCGCCATGAGCAACAGCAGCTACACCCCGCCTCAGCAAGCAGCCTCCAATATCTCGCAGACCGGCCGCGCGCTTTCCTGGAACATTTTCTTATCGACCTACCTGCCGGCGCTGATCTTCGCCCTTGGCGCCGGGATCGCTGTGCCTGCCGTTCCCACCTTGGCGAAATCCTTCGACGTAGACTTCAGCGTGGCCAGCGGCGTCGTGACCGCTTTCTTGCTGGGCAACCTTTTCGGGACTATTCCTTCCGGATGGTTGATTGATCGTCTCGGGCGTCGTCCTGTCATGATCGCAGGGCCTCTGCTGACGTCGCTTATGGCGTTTCTGGCGGCCTTCGCATTTTCGTTTCCGGAACTACTGATCCTTCGGTTCCTTGATGGAGTTGCGGCGCAGATGTGGTTGATGGCGCGGTTGGCGGGGATTTCTCATCACGCGCCAGCCCAGCAGCGCGGCAAGCAGGTGAGCTGGATGTTCGGAATGAACAACACCGGGGCGCTGGCCGGGCCGGTCCTCGGCGGGTTCATAGCAGGCACTTGGGGCCCGAGTGCTCCTTTCCTCGCCTATGGACTTCTTGCATTGATCGCTTTCGTGCCTGCGTTTTTGTTCGCCGCCGATACGCCGCGCAACAATCCAGACGTCGGATCGAATAGCAAAGACAGCAAAGCACCTCCGTTAACGGCATGGGAGATCATCCGGCCACGTCTTCCCTACTTCGGTGTAGCTCTCTTTGCCGGGCTTACCCGTGGCCCGATCATGGCCGACCTTCTGCATCTCTATGCTGCCTTCACCTATCATCTCGGCCCCCAGCAAATCGGCTATCTGGCAACCGGTGCTGCACTTCTCTCTTTGCCGATCGGCTTTCTGGCAGGCTGGATGATGGATCAGTTCGGCCGCAAGCGCACAATGGTGCCGGGCTTCAGCGGTGTCGCGGTCGCGATGGCAGCGCTCGGCCTGTCGACACTGATAGGCCTTGGCTTCGTCTGGTACACGGTTCTGTTTTTTATCGCTGTAGCGTTACAGGCGCTGACCGGCGGATCCATTCAAACGGTTGGGGCCGATGTCGCTCCGCCGCAGGCGCGCGGACGTTTCCTCGGCTTGTGGCGCTTCACCGGCCAGGGCGGAACGACGCTGAGCCCGATCATGTTCGTCGCCATGTCCGAATACTTCGGCTATCCAGCCTCATTTTTCTTTACGGCATTATCGGCGGCGGCTGTGGCCACCTTGCTCATCCGCTATGTCCCGGAAACAGGTGTTGCAAAAGCACGTCAGTGATGTGGCGTATCGTGAAGCGGCATCGAAGCGATGTAAGCTCTAGAAGCCTAAGACATTGTTGCGACAATTGAGCGCGCATGATGTAACACGATCTGCGCCAGCGGCTAACCCGCCAGTCAGATGCCCGCAGTGCCTCCTCCGAATATCCCAAAATCGATTCAGGAAAAGCGGGGCGTGCAACGCTTTGTATCGGTCTTTTCGGCGGTCAGAAATTCCCTTCGTCGCACCGCAGCAAAAACGCTCAGCTCTCGCCACCAGTGTCGCGCGCAGGCTCCGCAGAGCCTGCGCAAGCGGTCCAGCGTCGTTTCTCAACCCACGAACTCACATAGTAAAGAGAGCGGCCCCACCGCTCAGTCCCGCGCCTGCGGCGGTCATCAACAGGTGCTCTCCGGACTTCAGTGGCTTGTGTCGATGTTGGATGGAGAGGGACAAAGGAATGGTCGCGGCCGACGAGTTGCCGAATTCCGCGATCGTGCTGACGACCTTGCGCTCCTCCAGAGCCAGATTGTGGCGAACCGCCTCGCAAAGGCGGACATTGGCCTGGTGCGGAATGAAGCGGTCAACGGTAGAGACTGTTACAGACGCATCGGTCATCGCCTGGCGCGAGGTCTGCGTCATGAGATCGACAGCCCGGGAAAAAACCTCTCGCCCATCGCGCATTGACATCAGGGCCTGATCCGCCGGGATCTCCGGAGAGAAAGGCCTGTTGCTGCCGCCCGAGGGAATGCCAATCAGATCGTAGCCACTTCCATCAGACGCGAGGACGGCTGCCCTGAGGCCGCTTTGCCCGTTGCTGCAGGGGGCAAGCACCACCGCACCAGCGCCGTCCGCGAACAGGGCGGCGCTGGCACGTTCCGCAGGGTTGATGCGGCGGCTTAAAATGTTGGCTGCGACGATCAGCACTGCGCGACCGTGCGCACGCACGAAGCCGTCAGCGAGCGTCAGCGCGTAGAGGAAGCCCGAACACGCTCCGGCAAGATCGATGGCGCCGGATTTCTCCAGTCCGAGCTTATAGGCCAGAAGCGGTGCAGACGGCGGCAGCAGATGATCCGGCGTCGAGGTCGCAAGCAGGGTCATCGCGATCTCGTCCGGCGCAACGCCGGCATCCTCAAGGGCCATTTTCCCGGCTTCGGCCGCAAGACCGCTCAACGTGTCTCCCTCTTTTGCCCAGCGGCGGGATCGGATGCCGGTGCGTCTTTCGATCCAGCCCTCTTCGAGACCAAGGCGGGCTTCGATTTCCGCATTGTGCACGATGCGGGATGGAACGGCATGACCGAATCCGGCGAAGCGGGAAGACAGCGGTGTCAAGATACCGTCTCCTCCAGAACGAGCGAGACGACCTCGTCGATCGCCTCATAGGCCGCCGCGATATCCCCGGCGCTCGCGCAATAAGGCGGCATCAGGTAGATGACGTTTCCGAGCGGGCGCAAAAGCATTCCGCGCTCGCGGAACATCCTGCGCATACGGGGTCCCACTTCCGCCAGGTAACCGCCGGAGGGTACTGCGAGATCGAGGGCGGCGATCGTCCCGCACTGTCTGACGTTTGCAAATCGCTTGTCGTTCTCGAAGCGTTGCAAATGCTGCGTGTGCTGCGCTGCAAGCTCGGCGATCCGGGTTTCTACCGGCTCGTCGCGCCAGACTTGCAGATTGGCGACAGCCGCCGCGCAGGCGATTGGGTTGCCCGTGTAGGAACTCGAATGGAAAAACGTCTTTCGGCGGTCGTAGGACAGATGGGCTTCGAATATCTCTCCGGTGCACAGAGTTGCCGCGAGGGGAAGCGCACCCCCGGTCAGCCCCTTCGACGTACACAGGATATCCGGCGTCACACCTGCCTGTTCGCAGGCAAAGCGCGTTCCGGTGCGACCCCAACCAGTCATCACTTCGTCGGCAATGAATAGGCAACCGTATCGGCCGGCGATGTCCTTCAAGGCGGAGAGGATGGCACTGCCATAGATCTTCATGCCGCCCGCGCCGAGCACCAGCGGTTCGACCAGAATTGCGGCGACCCTGCCTGAGCGGCAGATGGTCTCGAACGCATCAAGGGTTTCCTGTTCGCGACCTGGTTCGGGAAAGGGAAGGCGGTCCACGCCGAACAGCAGCGGCTCGAAGGGCGCATTGAACACGCCACGCTCTCCCGCGGACATAGTACCGATCGTGTCGCCATGATAGCCGTGTTCCATCACGACAATACGGTCACGCGCGACAGAGCGATTGTAGAAGGTGCCGAGCGCCATCTTGATCGCCACCTCGACCGCCGTCGATCCGCTGTCCGAGTAGAAGACGTGCTGCAGTCCTCGAGGGGCGAAGTCGAGCAGACCTGCCGCGAGGGCTTCTGCGGGCTCGTGGGTGAACTCCGCGAAGATGATCTGGTCGTAGGCCTCCGTCGTTTCGCGGATTGCAGCCATGATGCCGGGATGGCGATGGCCATGCGTAATCACCCACCACGACGAGATTGCGTCGAGGAAGCGATTGCCATCCTCATCGAACAAATATGCGCCTTCTGTCGCGACGATGCGCTTCATCGGCGCTTCGAGGGCATGCTGTGTAAAGGGGTGCCAGACGGGTGAGGGGATCACGCGCGTGCCTCCATCAGGGATGCAGTATCGAAATTCTCGCGGAAGGCGCGGCTTAGGTTTTCCCGCGTCAGCCTTTCCACGAACGGCAACCGGCCCAAGACTTTCACCCGCCCGATGGCAGCGATGGTGGCCTGGGTATCGGCATTTTCCGCGCCAATGAACGCCACGCCGCAGATAGGGATGTCGCGGTTGCGCAGCGCCTCGATGGACAGCAGCGAGTGATTGATGGTGCCGAGCGATGTTCGGGCGCAGAGGATGACGGGAATGCGCCAGCGCGCGAAAACATCGGCAAAGACGGTCTTTTCGGTGAGCGGAACCAGCAGGCCACCAGCCCCCTCGATGACCAGCGGATCGGCACAGGTCGGCGGCTCAAGCTTGGCCATGTCGATTTCCACGCCGTCGAGACGCGCCGAAAGGTGCGGCGAGGCTGGAACGGTCAGGCGATAGGCTTCCGGCAGGATGTGTTCAGCGGGCAAACCGCTTAGCCTGGAGACTACGTCACTGTCCGTCTCGCCCTCCAGACCAGATTGCACCGGTTTCCAGTATCGGGCGTTGAGCGCACCGGCCAGCGCTGCGGCGAAGACGGTCTTGCCGATGCCGGTATCGGTACCGGATACCACGAAACGGGCGGTCATCTCCTGTGTTCCTCCATGGCGGCGGCGAGGCAATCCAGCATGGACGCAATCTGCTGCGGATCGACGTTGAGGGTGATTGACAGCCTGAGACGCGCAGTGCCCTCAGGTACGGTCGGCGGTCGGATTGCGCGGATGTCAAAGCCTTCGGCCTGAAGGATCTCGGCAATTCGTACGGCCCGAGCGTTATCGCCAATCAGGACCGGCTGGATCTGCGACCGGCTCGGCTCCATGCCGAACCGTCTTGCCAATCCTTCGCCGACAAGTGCGACGAGGCGTTCCAGAGCTTCGCGGCGGTCAGGTTCTTCCTCCACCATCTGTAGGGCCTCTCGCACACCTGCCGCCATGAGAGGCGAGGGCGCGGTGGAATAGATGAAGGCGCGGGCACGGTTGACAAGATAGTCCGCAAGGACGCCCGGTACTGCGAGCAAGGCCCCCGATACGCCGAGCGCCTTGCCGCAGGTATGCAGGGCAAGCACGTTCTCCCGGCCCTCCAACCCTGCCGCAAGCCCCTTGCCGCCCGCGCCGAATACGCCGGTCGCATGGGCTTCGTCGATCACCAGAAACCCTTCGTGACGGTCGGCGACGTCGACAAGTTCGGCGAGCGGGGCCTTGTCTCCATCCATGGAGTAGAGGCTCTCGACCGCAATCCAGGGCCGGCCCCTGCCGCCGTCCTTGCGCCAGTTTCGGATTGCCTCATCGAAGGCGTTCGCATCGTTATGCGAAACACTGACACCCGCCGCCTTGCTGGCCGAAATGCCCTCATGGGCGCTGGCATGGATCAGCGTGTCGTACACGATCAGATCGTCGCGTTGGGGCAAGGTCGAAAACAGCGCGGAATTGGCGGCGTAGCCGCTGCCGAAATAGAGCACGCGATCAGCGCCGAAAAAAACGGCGGCTTCCGTCTCCAGCGCTTCGTGTTCCGGGTGGTTGCCGCGCAGCAGGCGGGAACCGCCTGCACCCGCCGGAACGCCTCTCTCCATTGCGGCCATGATCGCCTCTTTCAGGCGGGGCGCGCCTGCAAGAGCAAGGAAATCGTTGGAGGTGAAGTCCACGCCTCGTTGCGGCGAAAGACTGCGTAGCCTCGCCTTGCGCTGCAGGCCCTCAAGTGTGGCTGCATATCCGGACAGCATTGGCCCAGTCACTCAGCCGGCTCCAGCGTCATCGGAGCGAGCCCGAGGCGGCGGAAGAGTGCTGCGTCGTGGTCCTCGCCGGGGTTGTCTGCCGTCAGAAGCGTGTCGCCGACGAAGATGGAGTTGGCACCGGCGAAGAAGCAGAGCGCCTGCATCTCGTCGCTCATCTCGGTGCGTCCAGCCGAAAGGCGCAGATGCGACGTCGGCATCAGGATGCGCGCCAGCGCGATCGTGCGCACGAAATCGATCGAATCGACAGGCGCTGCATTGGCCAGCTTGGAGCCAGGAATGGGGATAAGCTGGTTGATCGGCACGCTTTCCGGCGGAACGGGCAAATTTGCCAGCGTTAGCAGCATCGAGATCCGGTCCTCAGCGGTCTCGCCCATCCCCAGGATACCGCCTGCGCAGACCTTGATCCCGGCTGCTCGTACGGTTTCCAACGTGTCGAGCCGGTCCTCGAAGCTTCGTGTGGTGATGATTTCGGGATAGAAGCGCTCGGACGTGTCTATGTTGTGGTTGTAGTAATCAAGGCCGGCCTCTGCGAGCTTGTCCGCTTGAGCCTCTGTCAACATGCCGAGCGTCATGCAGGTTTCCATGCCGAGCGCTCTCACGCCTTCAACCATTGCGACCAGCGAGTCCATGTCCCGGTCTTTTGGACTGCGCCAAGCCGCACCCATGCAATACCGTGTTGCGCCTGCATCCTTGGCCTTGTGGGCCTCGGTGAGAACCCGTTCCACCTCCATCAGCTTCGACGCCTTCAGGCCGGTCGGATAGTGGGCGGACTGGCTACAGTACCCACAGTCCTCCGCACATCCGCCGGTCTTGATCGATAGGAGTCGGCTCATCTGCACGGTGTTTGGGTCGAAGTGCATGCGATGAACGCTTTGCGCGCGGAAGAGTAGATCGTTGAAAGGTAAATTATAGATAATATGAGCCTCATCTAGCGAGGTGTGAGGCGATCGATTGTTGCTTTCACGAGCGCTCTGCGCGGTTGCGCCTAATTTCTTCATGTCGACAATGCTCCAAGTCACAAATTATCGATAAAACTGCATGTTATCGATAATTATGCAAGGCGAAAATCGTCCAATTCCATCTGACTAGCGCCAGCGTGGCAGCTTGGACGTTTGGCCGATGCCCGGATTGAAGCAGTTGCATGGATCGAGGTCGCGATAGTGGGCGGCGGCGACCTCGTCGGCACGGTGGAGGCGGCGGACATTGTGCTCCGCCGGATAACGGGCGTTACGCTTGTCGAGCAGCTCAAGGATCTTGTGTTCAGTCTCCAGCCAGTCGACGCCCTGGCGGATTACGTAGTCCTGATGAAACACGTGGCGTAGCGCTCGGCGAATCAAAGGCGTTCCGGTGGATATACTCGGCCGCGATCGGAAGCGACGCGAAGGACGCGAGCATCGTGCGGCGGATATGGGCAAGTTCATTGAGATCGTTGGTCCCGACATAGAACACTTTCGCATCCTTCGTCGCCTCGAATGTATCGAGCCGTACCGCAAAAACGATGACCTTGCCGGAAGATCCGGAAGCCTCGAAGAGCCGGCGGGGATCGGCATGGAAGCGCGCCGGGCTCGGCGCGTCGACGTCACGCACGTGCTTTGCATAGTCCTGATCGGATGCTACCCGTTTGCCGGTCCAATCGATGCCGTGGGGGCAATAGCGCTGCGGGTCCAGGGCCGGCCAGCCGGCCCCGTGGCAAAATACTACGAAGTGTGTGTGTAGAGCACTTCGCCTTTGTAGCTGATTGTGAGATTGGGAAGCGAGTAGGTGCCGTCGTCATTGGCGACGATCAGCGGGGCACTCATGTCCGTTTCTCTCTTCAGGTATCCGTAATCATTGGTGATAATTCGCTTGAACATTGCGGTGCGTGTATCAACGCTTTGCCGGTAATCGTCGTTTTCCTTATAACGCTCTGAATGAGATGCTTTGATCATCTCATTGAGCATACTTACCATCTTGACCATGTCATCTGCGCGTTCAGGCGCGGTGCCCCTGACAACACCATCTTTGAGCGCCTGTTTTTCCGGCGTCATGATCGCGGCATTTCGGAGCGCTTCCTGCACTTCAGGCGAGGCGACCTTTTGCCTAAGGTAGCTGTGGAGCGCGGTCTTGAAGTGGTCGACTGACGAGAAGGTCTGGGTCCATGGGGTCGCGACTGGAGCAGTTCCGATGACGTCTCCCGTTTCATCGGTGGAGGTCGGCGCCTCCCAGAAATTCACCGGATCCTCGGGATCGCCCTTAGAAAGTTTTCCGGTAGAATCGTAGATGAAATCGTCAACATTGTCGTCCGATCCCTCGATCACGAGGTCGCTAAGCCAACTACGATCCGTTTGCGAATGCTCAGATCGTACTTTCACCGCTTCCGCGGCTACGGGCTGCAGTGAGGTAAGCACCGACGCCTGGTTATTTGTGTTGGCAGAAGAGCTTATAGCAACCATCCTATCCTCCTTGATGTTTCAAATATTGTGTATTTAAAGCCAACCTTTATTGCGCCTTGAACGTGGTTTGATACCGTCGCGCCTTGTCCTGCATGGTTTAAAAACAGGAGCTAACCGCGGTTCCCGCGGCCTTGAAATTGCGGTTTCCTAGGAGGCGCACATCTGCAGGGTGTATAGGTAGGACGGCTTGCACGTAGCTGGAGCGGGGTCCACACGATGGAGTGGCGCAGTCATGCACTGGGCAATCCGCCAACGGGAAATGCGGATAAGGCACGTCGCCATCGCGTCCGATCGTGAATCCCAGGGCGGAGACTTCAATGTGCACGATCTCGGCATCCTCCGGCGGGGCGGATGCCGGATCCGAGCAGTCCGGACTTGGCCAGTCTCAACTAAACGCCAGAAACGAACCCACCGTTGGATAACAACGACGCTGGGTGATGATAGGCAGCGGCTGGGAAAAACGGCTCGATATCTTACGCAATCCGGGCGGACAACGTGGTCTCGGAAAATTAAAAACGGGCCGTCGTCCGGCCCGTGATATCGTCCTGAACGCAGGCTGTCAGCCGTCAGTCCTTGCCATGCGTAGCATACTTGTCCCACATATCGAGTAGGCGCTTGCCGAGCGCTGGGTCGGAGGAGTCCGAGATGACGATCTTGGCGTCGGCCGGCATATACGGATGCGGAATGGTTACCGGGCCACGATATCGCTCGGCGGTATATTTCTGGCTTTCGTCGGAAAGCACCCAGTCGCACCAGAGGGCCGCGGCATAGGGATGCGGCGCGTTCTTGTTGATGATCATCACGCCGGCGGTCGCCTGGACGGGAGCCGACCAGACCGGCTGGAACGGCGTGGAGGGGTTCTCCTTCTTCATCAGAAGGCCTTGGTAGAGATAGTTGTCGCCCTGGATCGCGTGGTCGCCGGCGGCCATCAGCTGGACGCGCTGGGTATGGCCGCGCTGGATGATCGGATCATTCTCGCCGATGCATTTCATCCAGTTCTCGATCTTGTCAGGGCCAAGAATGGCGTACATGCCGAGCAGGAAGCGCACTTCCGGTGGATCAAAGGAAACCTGGCCCTTATATTCCGGCTTGCAGAGATCCTCCCACGACTTAGGCGCCTGTTCGGGTGTCAGCATGTTGCTGTTGTAGGAGATGCCGTGTTCGCTCCAGTAAAAGGGAACCCAACGGTTATCCGGATCGAGGAAGCCGTTGTATTGCGGCAGGATGGCCTTGGTGGCAGGTGTTGGATAATGAGCAAAGAGCTGCCGCACGCCACTACTGTCGCCCAGTGACATGTTGATCGCATCCGTTAGATGGCGGCCCGCGGTCTCTTCGGCGAGCAGCCGGTCGGCGGCATCCTGCGAACCGATATCGATGAGCTCGACCTTGAGGAAGGGATATCTCTTCTGAAAAAGCTTCAGATGATCGCGGGACAGTTCGCCACGCCAGGTATGAATGAGGGAAAGTTCGCCCTCGGCCTTGGCGCCTTCCTCGATCTTTTTCTGGCGCTCCGCCGGATCGAGCTTGGCTAGATCGGCATAGATCTTTTCGTCCGCGGTTAATTCCTGCGCGAATGTGCGGCTTGCAGCACCTGCCGTCAGCCCCACGGTGACAGCCAGCAAAATTCCCATGCTCTGCACGCGCTTTATGATCTTCATTGGGTTCCCCTTATTGTCAAGTTCGTGGTGTTTCGACGCATAAGGTTGTCAAATGTATTAAGGGCATTGTCAAATATTTTATGACGTGCTAGCCCTTCGAATGTCAAACAACAAATATCAGCAGGGGAACTGCTATCATGCATTATGGCGTTCAGTGGCCGCAGCCGAAGCTGCGTTGGCCAGAGGATAAACTCGTTTGTTGCACATTCCGCGTTGCCTACGAGGCCTTTCAGAAAAGTGGGCGTTTCAAGAAGTCGCCAAAGATACCGGTCAACGTCTCGTCGCTCTCGCACGCCAATTATGGTGGCGCGGTCGGCATCTGGCGGTTGATGGATATATTTGACAGACACGATGTCCATGCTTCGATCGGCGTCAACGGTTACGCCGTCGAGAAGTGGCCGGACACCGTCAAGGCGCTTTATGCCGCCGGTCATGAGATCTGCAGCCATGGCATGACCAACGATCACCACATGACGGATCTGACGCCGGAGGAGCAGCGCGAGGAAGTACGCGGCTGCACCCGCATCATCACCGAGTGCACCGGCGAACGCCCGGTCGGTTGGGCCGGTCCAGGCAATCTGGTGACGGCCGAAACGCTCGGCATCGTGGCCGACGAGGGCTATACTTGGTTCGGCGATGCGTTCGACGACGACGTGCCCTATATCGCCGAGGTCTCCGGCAGGCAAATTGCAGTGATCCCGAAACTCAACTACGCCAATGACTGGCGCGCCTGGTCAAACGGGCTCGGCAATGCAACCACCTATTTCGAAGGCTTCAAGACCTCCTTTGACTATATCTATCAGGAAGCATTGCGTGGACGGCCCGGCGCCGTCGACGTCATCGTCCACGCCGAACTGGGCGGCCGGCCGAATATCGCCACCGCGCTCGAAGCGATGATCCGCTACGTCAAGCAGTATCAGGGCGAGGTGTGGATCCCCCGGCGCGCCGAAATGGCGGACTACATTCTGAAGTCGTCTGGTCTGAAGCCCGAAGCCTACCGGCCGCTGGATTAAGGTTCTCCATTATGCACGTAGCAATGATTACGGGCGGCGGGAGCCTGATCGGCGAAGCTATAGCCCAATGTCTGAATGAAGCCGGATGGCATGTCGCCATCACCGACATCAACGTCGACAATGCCAACCAGGTGGCCGCGGGCCTTCCCGAACCGGCCCGGTCGGAAGTTCATCGCATGGACGTGACGAAGCCGGACGAAATCGCTGGCGTTATCGAGGCCGTCAAGGCGCGCCATGGCGGTGTCGATGCGCTCGTCAACGTCGCCGGCGGCGGACGCGGCATCGGCATCCCGAAGAAGGACTTCATCGATTTCACGATCGAGGAGCAGGACCGCATGCTGGAGATCAATCTCAAGGGCGTGTTGAACTGCTGCCGCTCGGTGCTGCCCGACATGATCGCCCGCAAGCGCGGCGGCATTGTCAGCATCACGGCGGCCCGCGGCCTTCGTGGCGGACCGCAGGCCTCGATCTATTCTGCATCCAAGGCGGCGATCATCGCCTTCACCCAGTCGCTGTCTCAGGAGGTGGGGCGGCACGGCATCCGCGTGAACACGGTGGCGCCCGGCAATACGGCGGCACGCTGGAAGAAGGATATCGACAGCGAGACGCGCTCGCCGCTCGGCACGCCGACAAGCCCGCGCGATGTCGGCAATGCCGTCGCCTTCCTGCTCTCGGAACAGGCAAGCCACATCACGGGCAGTTGCCTCGATGTCTCCGGCGGCACGGCGCTGCACTAGCAACCTGGATAGTGGATCAATGACTGCAGTCGAAAAAATGGCGCCTTCCGATCAGGTGTCGCGCAGACCGACGATGGGCAACCCGGCCATAAGCTGGCGTGGCGTCGTCTTCGTTCTGGTCATGCTGGTGCTCGTCTATCAGGTCGTGCTGCCATTCATCATGATCGTCTGGACAAGCTTCAAGACGATGCGGCCGGGGGAAGAGGGCTTCCTCAGCCTCACCACCTTCAGCTTCGATAATTACGTCAAGGCCTTCGGCACCTCGGAATTCTGGGGCGCGACCTACGAGACGCTGACTTTCTCACTCGCTTCGACGCTGCTTGCCTTTGTCTTCGGCGCCTTCATCGCCTGGGTGGTGGAGCGGACGAACACGCCCTGCGCCAAGCTGATCGGCACGATCATGTTGGCACGCATCGTCATTCCGAGCATTCTGATCACCATCGTCTGGATCCTGCTCGCAAGCCCGAACATCGGCATCCTCAATGCGCTGATCAAGAATGCCACGGGCATCCGCAATTTCCTCAATGTCTACAGCTTCGGCGGCATGGTCTGGATCCATGCGATCGAGATGGTGCCGCTCGCCTATCTGCTGCTGTCCTCGGCCTTTCAGGCAATGGACCCGCGCCTCGAGGAAGCCTCGACCATGACGGGGGCGGGGACTTTCCGTACCCTCTTCCGCATCTCGCTGCCGCTTGCGCTGCCTGCCGTCGGCGCCGCCCTGCTGCTGCTCTTCATCACCACGGTCGAGACCTTTGAGGTGCCGCTGCTGATCGGCGGGCGCGCCGATATCAAGGTCTATTCGACGGAGATCTTCTTCAACACCTCGCAGACACCAGTCGATTGGGGCCTTTCCGGCGCCTATTCGATGGCGATGCTGGTGCTGGCGATCGTGTTGCTCGCCTTCTATTTCAGGCTCGTGCGCCATGGCGAGCGCTACCAGACCATCACGGGCAAGGACTTCAAACCGCGCAAGACCGATCTCGGCAAATGGCGATACGTGACCTTCGCCGTCTCGTTCCTGCTGGTCTTCATGATCACCATCCTGCCGTTCCTGATGATGGTCTATGTCTCGCTGCTGCCCTTCTACCAGCCGCCGAGCGCGATCGCCTTCGAGACGATGACACTGAAGAACTATGCCGATCTCTTCAAGGACGACTATCTCATCAATCCGATGATCAACAGCACGATCCTCGGCGTTGTCACCGCGACCTTCGTTGTACTCTTCGTGACGCTGATTGCCTATTTCGCCCACAAGAGCCGCATGCCGGGCCGCAGGGTCCTGGATTTCCTGGCCTTCGGCTCGATCGCCATCCCGAGCGTCGTACTCGGCGCCGCCTTCATGTGGTTCTACCTGCTGGTACCGCTTCCCGTTATCGGAACGCTGACCATCATCTTCCTCGCCTATGTCACGAAATTCATGCCCGTCTCGCTGCGTTTCGTGTCGACGTCGATGGGCCAGATCCACAGCGAGCTCGAGGAAGCGGCCCAGGTGGCCGGCGTCTCCTGGGTGCGCAACTTCTTCAAGATCATGCTGCCGCTGCTGAAGCCCGGCCTGCTCGGCGCCTGGTTCTGGGTGATGGTGCATGCCTATCGCGAACTGACGCTGGCCCTCATGCTTGCCCGCGCCGACAACCGCACCGCGGCGGTCGTCATCTACGATCTTTGGGAACAGGGCTCCTTCATGAGCGTCAGCGCCTTCGGTGTGCTGATGTTCCTGGTGCTGATGATCCTGGTTTCGATCTCGAACGCCATCGGCCGACGCTACGGCGTCAAGGAGCAGCTCTAATGTCGGCCGCTCCCACTTCTCATTCCGAATATCCATCACCGCGTCAGATCAGGCGAGGAGCAAAATGATTACCATCGAACAGCTCAAGAAGGGCTTCCCGACCGGTTCCGAAAGTATCTTTGCGGTCAGCGGCGTCAGCCTGAATGTCGACCGCGGCGAGATGGTGACGCTGCTTGGCCCCTCCGGCTGCGGCAAGACGACGACGCTGCGCTGCATCGCCGGTCTCGAACGCGCCAGCAGCGGCCGCATCGTCATCGACGGCCAGACGGTCGCCGATCCGCAAGCCGGCATCTTCGTGCCGCCGAATCGGCGCTCTCTCGGCATGGTCTTCCAGTCCTATGCCATCTGGCCGCATATGACGGCGCTCGAAAACGTCGCCTATGCCCTGGAAGGGCGGGGCATACCGAAGGCGGAACGCCGCAAGGTTGCCATGGAAGCGCTGGAGGTCGTGCGCCTGGCGCATCTCGCCGACCGGCCGGCACCGCGCCTTTCCGGCGGGCAGCAGCAGCGCGTCGCCATAGCCCGCGCGCTGGTCGGCAAGCCGAAGGCGCTGCTATTCGACGAACCGCTCAGCAACCTCGACGCCCAGCTGCGCGGCGAGATGCGCGCGGAACTCAGCCGGCTGCAGCGCCAGATCGGGCTGACGTCCATCTATGTCACGCACGACCAGGCGGAAGCGCTGGCGATGTCCGACTGGATCGTCGTCATGAAGGACGGCAAGGTGGTCGAACATGGTCGCCCGACACAGATCTACCGCAAGCCGCGCAATACCTTCACCGCGAGCTTTATCGGCACGACCAATTTCGTCTCCGGCCGGATCCTTGAAGTCGATTCCGCCTCGCATGTCGTGCTGGTCGACACGCCGCTCGGCAAGTTCCGCGGCACCGATCCGACCGAAAGCCTGAAGATTGGCGACGAGGCCCAGCTCAGCCTGCGTCCCGAGGACCTGCGTGTCGCATCGGCGATCAACACATCGGGGATCAACCACTTCTCCGGAACGATCGATTTTGCCCTCTTCGTCGGCGCCGTGATGGAGGTCGACGTCCAGGCGAACGGCATAAAGGTGCGGTGCCTGCTCGGCCGCGGCGCCGATCCCGCCATCGGTGATCCGATCACGCTCGAAATCGCGCCGGAGGCCTGCATCGTTCTGCCGGCCAATGACCGGCTTTCCTAAGATTATTGGAGGATAGAATGGAAACCTCGCTCAAGAACCAGGAATGGCGGCCGCCGACCGATGTCAGCCGCGAAGAACTCCTGAAGCTGTCGGACGAAGTGCTGGCAAAGCCCGATCTCCCGCTCCGGCAGACGGAAGACATCTTCCGCATCAGCGCCCTCGGCCTCGACTGGGACATGGGCGTGACGGTCTACGAGCCGGAAGATGAAGCCCAGGCGGCGCGCGGCGCCGACGGCAGGAAAATCGGCATTTTCCTTCTCCATGGAGGTTCCGGCGATTACAAGTCGATGGAGCCGATGGCGAAGACCTATGCCGCCAAGTTCGGACACAAGGCGGTCGCCATGACTTTCCCCGGCCGTCTCTATTTCGACGATCCAAACCACGACTGGCCGGGCGACACGATCATGGCCGACGGCACCGTGCGCACACCGATGTGGCTGCGCGGCGAACATATCACGCCGGACCAGTATGAAGTGATCCGCGACACGTCGATGCGCATGCGCTACGGCACGCGCACCGTAGCCCGCGCAAAGCCCGGCTCGCGCTTCTATGACCGTATGGCGGCATGGCCCGTCGCCTTCGAGGAAGGCATGAAGGAGGCTATGCGCCGGCACTTCCCGGAAGCCGACTATTCGATCTATGTCACCGGCCATTCGACCGGCGGGCCGATGGTCTTCATGATCTCCCAGCGCGTGCCGAATATCGCCGGTGTTATCGCCGTCGAGAATTCGCCCTTCGGCTTCATCCAGGAGCAGCAGCATCACTGGTCGGGTGCGCTTGGCAAGATCTCCGGCTACGAGCGTGTCACCAAGAAGGCCGCACCACGCAGCGACCCCTTCAACGAACTCTATATCCGCACCTGGCGCGACCGTGCCCGCTATGCCGGCCCGGAAGCGCTTGGCCAGGAAGGGCCGAATGCGCTGATGCGGCTGCCGTGGCTGATCGAGGACATCCTCGACTGGTGGGACCGCACCAAGGCGCGGCCGCAGTTCAAGGCGGAATATACGATCACCCACAATATCGCCACCTCGCTGACGGCCGCCGCCGAGGCGGTCGCCGACCGGCTGAAGCTGTCGGACGAGGAACGCGCCAAGCTGATCGAGCACTATCGCGGCTTCCCCTATCCGCAGACCGGCCCGGGCGCAAAGCCCGTTCCGCCCGTGCTCTTCATCATCGCCAAGGACAGCCGCGACCACAATCCCGAGGTCTACGAGGAGGTGGTGATGCCGATGTTCGCCAAGATCGAGCCGGCACCGAGGGTCAAGCTCATCCGCTTCGGCGCGGGTGTCCATACCTACAACAAAGCAGAGCCGGGCCTGCCGCTCGGCATCGTTCCGCCGGCCGCCGCCGTCTATCACGCGGCGATCACTCACGGCTACTTCCTTTAAATGTCTGAAATTGTCGAGGTAATATCATGAGTGCAATTGCGGAAGATAAGAAGACAGCCGGCGACGTGCCCGAAACGGTATCGAGGGCGGATGTCATCGCCTCCTCGAATGCCGTGCTGGCAATGCCCAACGTGCCGCTGGACGAGCGCGAGGATATCTTCCGCGTCGAGACCGTCGGCATGGAATGGGATATCGGCGTGCGCGTCTACGAACCGCAGCCGGCGGATTCGATCAAGCGCGGCGCCGACGGCAAGAAGGTCGGCATCTTCCTGCTGCATGGTGGCTCGGGCGACTACAAGTCGGTCGAGAAATTCGCGCTGCTCTTCGCGCAGAAATTCGCCTTCAAGGTTGTTACCATGACCTTCCCCGGCCGTCTCTACCTCGACGATGAAAGCCGCGACTGGCCAGCCGACACGATCAATGCCGACGGCACGGTGCGCACGCCGATCTGGCAGGCGGGTGAATATGTAACCCCCGACCAATACGAGCTGATCCGCGATCGCTCCAAGCATATCAAATACGGCACGCGCACATTGGCGCGCGCCAAGCCCGGCAGCCGCTTCTACGACCGCATGGCCGGTTGGCCGATGGCCTTCGAACTCGGCATGAAGACAGCCTGCGCCCGCCATTTCCCCGAAGGCGAGTTCTCGATCTATGTGCACGGTCACTCGACCGGCGGCCCCTACGTCTCGATGCTGTCGCAGCGCGTGCCCAATATCGCCGGCGTCATCGCCATCGAGAACTCGACTTTCGGCTATATCAACGAGCGCAAGCACCTCTGGAGCGGTCATGTCGGCAAGATCGAGGGCTTCAAGCGGGTTTCCGAGAAAGGCGATCCGTGGAAGGACCCGTTCAACGACCTCTATATCCGCACCTGGCGCGACCTTGCCCGTTATCGTGGCCCGGAAGCACTCGGTCAGGAAGGGCCGAATGTGATGATGCGCCTGCCCTCGCTGATGGAGGAGATCCTGGAGGCCTGGGAGGTTGCGCGCAAGCGGCCGCAGTTCAAGGCCGAATACATGATCACTCACAATATCGTCGGCGCGCTCGAAGAGGCGGCCCGGGTGACCGCCAAGCGCCTCGGCATGAACGAAACGGCGACGCAGGGACTGGTCGATCACTATACCGGCCTGACGCATGAACTGACCGGTTCCGATGTCAAGCCGGTGCCGCCCTTCCTCTTCGTCATCACCAAGGACAGCCGCGACCACAGCCCCGAGGTGTACCGGGAGGTGATCATCCCGATGTTCCGCGAGATGAAGCCTGCGCCGCGCACCGCCGTCTGCCGCTTGGGGGCTGGCGTCCACACCTACACCAAGCCCGAGGCCGATCTGCCGATCGGCGTCGCACCCTGTGCCGCCAAGCTTTACCACGACGCCATCGTCAACGGCTTCTTCGTGGTCTGAGACTTTCCAAGGAGCGAATTCATGCGAACCAAGATTCAATGGCCGGGCAACAAGCTGGTCTGCGCCACCGCAACGGTTGCCTTCGAAGCTTTCGTACGAGGAGGGCATTTCAAGAAGGCCAAGGGGCTGGAGATCAACCTCGTTTCGGTCTCCCATTCCAACTACGGCGGCAATGCCGGCATCTGGCGCATCCTCGAAGTGCTGGAGCGCACTGGTTTCCGCGCGACGATCGATGTGAACGGGCTTGCAGTCAAACGCTGGCCGGAAGCCATCCGCGCCCTGCATGATGCCGGTCATGAGATCGCCGGGCATGGCACGACGAACGACATCAAGATGATCGATCTCAATCCGGATGAGCAGCGGGCGGAGATCCGGGAGGTGACGAAGATCATCTCGGATGTGACAGGCACGCGCCCCGTCGGCTGGGTCAGCCCCGGCGGCTACCACACCCGCGAAACGCTCGGCATCCTTGCCGAGGAAGGCTATACTTGGTGCGGCGACCAGTGCGACGACGACCTGCCATACCTCGTCGAGGTCGACGGCAAGGTCATCACCATCATTCCAAAGCACTGGTTCTTCAACGATTTCCGTGCCTGGAATGGTGGGGCGAGCAGCGGTCGCATGGCGCTCGAAGGCTTCAGCGACGCCTTCGACTTCGTCCTGGAAGAGGCAAAACGCGGAAAGCCCGGCCGTATCGACGCGCTTGTCCATGCAGAGCTCGGCGGCCGCCCCTACATGGCCTATGCATTCGAAAAGATGCTGCGCCTGATGGCGGAACGCGAAGAGGTATGGCGCCCGACCCGCGCCGAGATCGCCGATTTCATGTTGAAGTCAGGCGCGGTGCCCGAGCTCTATCAGCCGGTCGCCTGAAACGAAAAATCATGGAGCTTTCAGTTGACGCCGAGCACCTCGACGGCGTCGAATGCCTCTGGCGGCAGGCGGCGGTGCCATGTCGCTATCTCGGTAACGAAAGCCCGGCGGCATTCGCGGGCGAGATCGTTCGGCACGTCCATCAGCCTGTTTTTCTCGTTGGAAAGATAGAGTTCCCGACTATATTGCGCCGGTAGCATCACCCAGGCGATTTTCTCCATGTCAAAATAGAGCCGCGCGAGGCTGAGCGGCGTGATGACGGCCCATCCGAAGCCCTGTGCCACGAGATCGAGTGTCGCGCCGGTCGAAAGACAGTCAGTGCTGCGGCTGATGACGATGTCGTTTTCGTCGAAATAGCGCTTGGTCAGTGCCAGCAACTGCGCCGGCACGCCGTTACTGAGGAAGGTCAGCCGCTGGGCGATCTCGGCGATGCTGGTGGTGGACCGGTAGACCTCAGCTGGAACGATGGCGATCAGGCGCTCGCGGAAGAGCGGCTGGCTCTCGATGTTGGGAATATGGGAGAGATCGTCGGTGGAGATCAGGATATCCCAGACTCCACGCAAGAACTCCTCGATATAGTCCGAGCGCGGTGTCGACTGGACCGAGAGATCGCCGACCATATCGCTGAAGGAGGTGATAAGTGTTGGCAGCAGCACCTTCGCGACCGTTTCCCGAACGCAGATGCGCAGCCTCGGCAAAGCAAGGTTCCGGTACCCGTCCAGCGTCTCGAGCATCTCCTCCCCGACTTCGAGCAGGATCGACGCATGACGGCGCAACGCGGCTCCTGCCGGAGTCAGTCGGATGCCATGCGAGCTGCGCTCGAGTAGGGCAACACCGAAATCGCGCTCCAGCCGGGCGATCGACTGCGAAATCGCCGCTGGGGAGACCCCGAGACGAACTGCCGCTGCCTTCATGTTGGGGGCATTGCACACGATCATATATTGGGAAAGCGAACGCAGATCAGGGAACTTTGTCAGGATACACTCCTCGATATCCAAGCGGGCAATATGCACTTCATCGTGTTGAACCGCCCCCGCCACTCCCAAGCAGGAGGGATGAGGAACTCTACATCAGTCCAATCGGCGCACCAGCAGAAAATCCCAAGTTTCTCCGTGTGAGAACTGGTGTCGTTAAGCCTGGCATGGGGATCGGCGGCGTAATTGAGCTATGGAGCGGAAGCTAACACCCACGAGCCCGTTACATCATGGGAAGCGAATATAATATCCACCTTAACGCCGAAGCGCCTAAATATTGGGCAGATTTTACATTCCATCCCAGTAAGTTTGACAAAACCGGAGCCCGAAGCGCCCTTTGTCAAATTTGACCTAAAAATCGCATTGCAGGCTCGTCAAATCTCATGCGATAATGCTGATACTGATTAAGTCAGCAATTAATCGCTTTGGATGGAACTTCGTGGAGACGATTGCAAAGAGCGCCATGGTAGAAACGCATGCCAACTTTGACGTGTTGGCGGGCGGCGCTAGCCAGTGGGAGTTCGATCTCGGGCTTCGCTTGAAGCAGGCCCGCATAGCAGCGCATCTATCCCAACGTCAACTTGCCTTGAGGGCGGATATATCGAATACCACAATTTCATTGATCGAACAGAACCGTACGAGCCCATCCGTGGCTATGCTGAAGCGCATCCTTGCTGCGCTACCCGTCTCTTTGTCAGACTTCTTTGATGGCACTGCCGCCATTGCGCGGAAATCGATCTATCGTGCGGCCGAGCTGGCGGAGGTTTCATCCGGGTCCGTGACCACGCGTCGGCTCGAACTACCGGGCGAGGGGGCGGCGCAAATCATGCATACTTTCTATCAGCCCGGCGCCGACACTGGAAACCGCGTTAGCACCAGCGAGAGCCTCCAGGGCGGGGTGATCGTCCGCGGCCATCTTCAGGTGACAATCGACGGCGTCCGCAGCGTTCTCGGTCCCGGCGATGCCTACTCGCTCCAGGGGAGCCTGTCACACCGTTTCTGCAATACCAACAGGATCGAGTGCGAAGTGGTCAGCGTGTTTTCAACGCAGTCGGCCTGAATGCCCGGAGGCGCGTCCGTCCTGTTTTATCCCAGTTCACCTTTCCCAAGGTAAAGAATTTATGTTGTGGGTGAGAAACTGGAATGGCTTCCCCCAAGCGCAAAAGCCAGTCGGCGTTGGCTCTAAATGCGGGCTATTAGTTCGAATTCCTTCAGAACGAGGGCCCGGTCGGCGGTAGCCAGGGATTCCCAAGCTGCCGAGGAAGCCATGCGTGCTCAGCAGACTCCCGTCCTGAGGGCAGAAACCACGTTGCCTATCGCGAACGGGGATCGAGCGCGTCGCGCAGGCCGTCGCCGAGCAGGTTGAACGACAGTACCGTCATGAAAATCGCCATGCCGGGCCAGAGCGCCATCCAGGGCGCGTTGCCCAGGAAGCGCTGGGCGGAATTGAGCATCGAGCCCCAGGAAGGTGCCGGTGGCTGCAGGCCGAGTCCGAGGAAGGACATGCTGGCTTCCGCTATGATCGCCGACGCGATCGTCAGCGTTGCCTGAACCATGAGCTGCGGCAGGATGTTCGGCAGGATATGCCGGACTGCGATGCGCCATTGCGGATTGCCGACCGCGCTTGCCGCCTCGACGTATTCCTCGGCCTTGATGGAAAGCACCTGGCCGCGCGTCAGCCGGATGAACAGCGGCATGGCGGTGATGCCGATCGCGAGCATCGCATTGGTCAGGCTCGGCCCCAGGAAGGCCGCAAAGGCGATCGCCAGGATCAGGAAGGGGCAGGCGAGCATGGCGTCCGTGAAGCGGCTGATCAGGCCGTCGACGATGCCGCCAAGGAAGCCTGCGGCAAGGCCGAGCGGCACGCCGATCGCCATGGCGATGCCGACCGATGTCAGACCCGCCATCAGCGAAGCGCGAGCACCCCAGACGATACGCGAAAGGATGTCGCGGCCGGCTTCGTCGGTTCCCATCCAATGGAGGGCGGACGGTGCCTTGCGCACCGCGGTCCAGCTTTGGGCGGCCGGATCATAGGGGGCGAGAACCGGCGCGAAGACCGCGACGAACACCATGAACAACACGACGACGAGGCCGACGAGTGCGCTTTTGCGTTTCGACAGCCGCCGCCACAGGCGGCTTCGATAGAAGCCCGTCAAGAAATTGGTCGAGGTTTGGGTTTCCGAGATCGTCAGCACGGTCAGCCTCTCAATCGGGGGTTGACGAGGATATATCCGATATCAGCCAGCAGGTTGAGGATGATGTAGAATAGCGAGGTCACGAGAACGACACCCTGCACGACGGGATAATCGCGGGTAAAGACCGCATCGACGATCAGCTTGCCGAAGCCGGGAATCGTAAAGATCTGCTCCGTCAACACAGCACCCGACAGCAATGCGCCGAATTCGAGCGCGCCGAGCGTGATAATCGGCGTCAGCGCGTTGCGCATTGCATGCTTGAACACTACGACCCACTCGCTCAAGCCCTTGGCGCGCGCCGTTCGTACGTAGTCGCTCTCGAGCGCCTGCAGCATCGCTCCCCGGGTATGGCGCATGATGACGCCGGCGATCGCCATGCCGAGCACGAAGGCAGGCATGACCGTCGTCGAAAGGCTCATCCGCCAGTCCTCCCAAGGACTGACGAAGCCGGACGCCGGCAGCCAACCGAGATGGACCGAAAAGAACAGGATCAGCATGATGCCGAGCCAGAAGTTCGGCACCGAAATGCCGGCGAGCGACACGACGTTCGTCGCGTAGTCCACGGCTGTGTTCTGCTTCAGCGCCGAAATGACGCCGCCGGTGATGCCGAGGATCAGGGCGACGACGATACCCATGATCGCGAGCTGCAGCGTGACCGGCAGCTTCAACAGAATCAGGTCGAGGACGGGGCGGTTGTGGCGCATGGATTCACCAAGGTCGCCGGTCAATACGCCCTTCACCCAATAGAGATACTGGACGAAGATTGGCTGATCGAGGTGATATTGCGCCCGGATTGCCGCGAGCGTCGCCTCGTCCGGATTGTCGCCAGCGAGCACCAATGCCGGATCGCCGGGCAGCAGGTGCTGGAGCGAAAAGATGATGAGCGACAGAAGGACGACTGTCGGAATGAGCTGCAGGAGGCGGCGCGCGAGAAGCGAGGACATGGCTTAGCTTCCTGTGACTGTCTGGGCCGACCGCGCGGCCATGGCCTCGAAGGCTGCGAACAGCTTTTCAAGCTTGGGATTGCGAGGCTCGCGCACGCTCTCGGCCTCGTCCGGTGCGGGCAGATCACGCCAGAAGGCGCAGGCGTTGGCGTGACCGTTCTCTTCGGTTTCGAGCCTCATGCTGACCGTCTCGCACTCCGGCCGGGCATACGGACAGCGCGTGTGCAGCCGGCAGCCCGGCGGCGGGGATAGCGGGCTCGGCAGATCGCCGTGCAACCGCGCGGCGCGCGGCCGCTGATGGCTGGGAGGTGCGGCTACCGGAATCGCCGAAAGCAGGGCGCGGGTGTAGGGATGACGTGGCGCGTCGAATATCTCGTCGGACGTGCCGATCTCGACCACCTTGCCGAGATACATGACCGCGACGCGATCGGCGATATGCTTTACGACGCCGAGATCGTGCGAGATGAAAACGAAGGCGAGACCGAGCCGGTTCTGCAGGTCCTTCAGGAGGTTGAGAATCTGAGCCTGGATCGACACGTCCAAGGCCGAAACCGCTTCGTCGCAGATGATCGCCTTCGGCTCGGAGGCGAGCGCGCGCGCAATCACCACGCGCTGGCGCTGGCCACCGGAGAACTCGTGGGGATAGCGGCTTGCCTGGTCGGGGCGCAGGCCGACCATTTCCAGCAGTTCCGCGACCCGCTTGGAGCGCTGCCCGGCCGGCACGATGTTGTGCAGCATCAGCGGTTCGGCGATCGTCTGGGCGATCGTCATGCGCGGATTGAGCGATGCGTAAGGGTCCTGGAAGATGAGTTGAACATGCCGCCGCTGCTGACGCATCGCCCTGTGGCTGATGTTCGTGACATCCTGTCCGTCGATAAAGACTTCGCCCGCAGTCGGCGTGATCAGCCGCATCAACAGCCGCCCGAGAGTCGACTTGCCGCAGCCGGATTCTCCGACGATCGCGAGCGTTTCGCCCGGCATGAGGGAAAACGTGACGTCATCGACGGCGCCGACCTGCGCCAGCGGGCGGCCAAGGATGCTTCGCTTGACGATGAAGTTCTTGCCGAGCCCGCGGACTTCGATAATCGGCTTTGCCGTAAAGGAAGAGGAAAGGGCTTGGTTCACAGAACGATGTCCTCCATCGGCGCCCGCCAGCAGCGGCTGAAATGACCCTGCGACACTTCCCTGAGCTCGGGCATATTGGCGCATTGCTCGACGCGGAAGGGGCAGCGTGCCTGAAAGCGGCACCCGCTCGGCGGATTGGCCATGTCGGGGACGGTGCCGGTAATCGCCACAAGCCGCTCCCGCTTCTCGTCGAGGCGCGGCAGCGAACCGAGCAGGCCGACGGTATAGGGATGCTGAGGGAAGGTGAAAAGTTCCTCGACCGAGCATTGCTCGACGACTTGGCCCGCATACATGACGATGACATCGTCGCAGGATTCGGCAACGACGCCGAGATCGTGGGTGATGAGGATAATGGCCGCTCCGGTCT
>NZ_JBNDHT010000083.1:0-28871 GCF_056755115.1 Rhizobium sp. SVR5-2C
CTCCCTCTGCTCGTCCATGGAAAGCCGATCACAGATTAGGACGGCGAGGACAACGTGGGGACGGAACATCGGTTACGAAAAGTCCCGCGCTGTTAAAGGTGATGTCTGTAAGTTCATTATTTCCGGTCGGAATGCTAAAGACACCGGTCTTGATGATCTGGAGACAAGGCCAGCGGCTATCAATGATCACGTCAGCAAGATTCGGCGGGTTGGCAGCGCCAGGCCGAAGGAATTGCACGACGTCTCGCGTACCGTCGTTGAACTCACGCCAGACATCATTATCGCCCACTGTGAGCGGGCCGCTGTCTTGAGCGATGATCAGGAATCGAGCGCGACAAGCCGACCCCGAGTTACTAAAAACAAGCGTCGTTCCGCTGAAGAAATAGCTTGCACCGTATTCGTCATCATCACTCGGGACACTCGCCGGGAAGACGATGGTAGACCCCTTGTACTGGATAACGTCGGCGACGAGCTGGCCGCTTATGACGATCCCCTCAAGATGGTCGCTGAAATCAAAAACCGTTGTCCCGCCAGGCAAGGCGATATCGCCAGAGGCAATGATCTTTGCTGGCCTAGCAGAACTGTCGAAGGCAAGCTGGCTTGGCGTGGCCGTTTCAACGGCATAGCCAGGCTTCGAGACGCGGCAGAAGTCTTTCGTTATCTCAACCTGTGTCTGCCAGGCGACTGGCGGCAGAGAGGGATCAAGGATATCCGTCTCGTCCGCCGGGAGATTCCACACGGAAACGCGCCTGTTTTGGCCTGACACCCCGTAGGACGCCAAAACATGCGACATTGTAAGATCGCCTAAAGGCGCCCCGCCGCCCCAGTAATAATTGGTACAAAACCCGTCCTCAAGGCCACCGTTCGAATAGAATAGAGTCCCGTTGTTGTTTTCGTTTTTTCGGATGATTCCGTAGGTATAAACTCCAGAATTGCTGATTATCTTCACGTCAAAAACAGGAAGATCGTAATCCAGATTGCCTAGAGATTGGAAAAATTCCTTTTTCCACAAGAACCAGACTTGACCTAAATCGTCACCGATGTTGACTCTAGTAAAGTTGTTGACGTTGGAACCCGGAGGAAAATAGGAAGTAAACGAACCGTTTGCAAAATTGAGCTGGTCAACGCCGACGAACCGGACGTTGGCGTCCCATTTGCTGTTGAACAGAAATTTTGAGAAGTCACTGTCCGGCGTCAGATACGGGTCATACAGATCCGACGCCATGATCTTCACACAGCCTGCGTTTTCAGAGTCGACGCCGACAAACCACACTATCGCCATATCAGCCGCTCTTCACTGTGATGCCGTTTTCGTTGATGCGGACCTTGCCGTCACCGAGATTGATGTCGGCGGTCAGCACCGTGCCTATGTTGGCGACCTGCAACTTCAGCACGCCGCCTTCGAACACCAGCGGAAAGGCCGTGTTCGTGCCATCCGTCACTACGAACTGGTCGACATTGAACGCCACGCGAGATTTCAAGACGCCGGCATCAGTGTACAGGTCAAGGAAAAGGCCGCTCTCCTTGAAGGTGTCGCCGATGGAGCCCTTGAGCAGGACAGCAAAGCGAGCCGTCACGCCTTCTGGCGACGCCACCGCCTGGAACGCCACCATGCCATCGGCAAGATTTTCACCGAACTGGGCGATCAGTTCCTCGGTCTGTGCGACTACATTGGCGATGCTCGAGTTGATGACAACGATCTGTTCCTTGAAAGTCGCCCCTTGAACGGAAACCGTTCGACCGATCTGTTGCGACACTCCGCCGGTGACCTGCAGGTTTTGCTGCAACTGCGCGAGCAGGGTTTCATTGCGGTTCAGCCCGGCGTAAAGCTGAGCAAAGACGTCCTTCACTTCCTGCTTCAGGTTGCCGAGACCGACTTCAAGATCCGCATTGCCGCCATCCAGCGACGTCACGTCGATGGGTGTGCTCCAGTTGGTGGTTCGGTCGGCAATCAGCCTGTTGCGGAACTGGTAGGTGGTAAGGCTGAGAATGCCCTCCTGGATGAAGGCGATCGTCTGGTCGGGTGTTAGCTGCCGCTGAAATTTGTTTGTCGGATCTGTCTTGATCCACCACTCGACCAAGACGCCGGTTACCGTTGCATCGTCGATCGGCGACCACGAAGCGCGAAAAGCCGGATAGGATCGGCCGTCGGCGCCGATGCCAATGACGGCAGCCACAGAGAAGTCCTGCAGCTCGTTGAGATAGATCGGATCATCGTTCGGAATCGGTATGACGGGCGGAATGACGGTCACGGCGTCATAGATGGCGCCATCCCGCTCCTGCAGCGACAGAGACACGTTGCGCGGTCCATCGCTGGTCAGTGCCTTGATCGATCGTGCCTGGACCATATAGGTGCGGTTGCCATAACGAGCCGAGTTCCACTGCACCCAGTCGCCGGCCTTGATGGTCTGGAACCGCGGACGCAACACAATATCAGCGGTCGCCTCGTAGCGATTCTCGTTGAAGTAGATCGAGGCGAGTTGGTTGGCCTGCCGTTTCGAACGAACGGTAGGCAGTTCCAGATTGACGTCGCGCGTGCGGCGATCCAGCGACACAAAGCCTGCATTCGTCTGCGTGTCGTAGCCAGCCGGCGACCACATGTTCGACGGCTCCGGATAAGTTCCGGAAACGGAATTGACCAAGTCGGCCATGGAGCGGCGCTTCTGAAAGCGCACCGGCTCGCTAATGACGAGATCGTCATCGGTGAATGTCTCGACGATCGGCTGATCCGTGCCTATGAGCGGCCAGGAGCCCTCGACACTGTCAATGACGATGCCGCCGCAGGACACCATGACGGATTCGATGTTGTCGCCGTGCTCGACATCGCAATCGAAAACAATCGAGCAACGGTAGCGCGCCTCGCCCTCGACAATCTCATCGCAGATGTTCATGGCGGTGAAATAGCGGTCGAGCGGAAGATCGGACGCGTCCATCTCCATGCCGCAGAACACGTTATCGTTGATCGAGAAGCCGCGCCGGTAATTGTACTCCTGCACGATCGGATTTTCGGAAAACTCGTAGGTCGAGTAGTCGTCCCAACGGTGATCGCCGACGCCCCCGACGGTGTCATCTTTGCGCGGGTCGTAGAGGCGCGCACCGCGGAGCTCGAAGAAGAAATCGGGGAAACTGTTCAACTTCTCCTGGTCGTAGGTCATCCGCACGATAATGTAGCAGATGCCAGTACCGATATGGTCCGTCGTCCAACGTCCCAGCGGATTGGAATGTGAGACCAACCCCGCATCCGCAGCCGTCTGCGTGCCGTTGTAGAAGGCGAAGGACATCAGCCCGGCGTAGTCGCCACTTGCCACGGAATAGGCAGTCTTCACGGCGTCAGACGATGTGACGCTCAAGGACAGCTGCTTGCCACCAGCCCAAATCTTCGAAAGTCCGTCGCACGGAAAATCGGAGAAGGCATAGATCTGCTCGAGGCTTTTGTTCGAACTGCCGTATGTGTTGATATAGCAGTCGTGGCCAGCGATGCCGACGAGGCCGCAGACAACCTTGCGGCTGACGTTCTCGCCATAGTCACGCTCGAACTGTGTGCCGCCCGGCGGTCTCTTTTCCTTTTTCTGCGTCAGTTTGCTGACGAGCAGGTTGAGGCCAATGCCGACGACAATCTTGCCAATGATGCCGAGCGAGCCAAAGAAGGCGCCAACGGCTGAAACGACAGGAGCTAGAAAGGGCATCAGTCAACCTTGAATGCGGTGGTGACTTCGGTGACAGGCAGGAACTGCACGGCGCCAGTGTTGCGCGTCATGAAGCCGATCGAGGTGAAAAGACCGCCGCAGACAATGCCGTCGCGCTCGATCACTCCTATATCGCCGCGTTGCGCGAGACATACGGGGATTTCGGGGAACTTCGCGGCGAGCGCGTCACGCACGGTTTCGAAACCCTTCTTGCGCAACTGCTTTCCGGCACCAGCTGGCGTCGTGTATCTGCGCGCCGCCGCACCGTGCGTCGTTTCGCCGGTCACTGCTTCGACGCCGTCGTCAGGAATGAGATAGCAATCCGAGACGCCGTATTCCGAAGGCAATGCCTGGTGCTTCGCCACAACCGCGTTGAGGCGTTTCTCCCAGCCGGGAAGTCTAGTCATGTGGGGCACGTAGTCCTAAGTTCCGCCCAACGAGGGCTTGATGAAATGAATTCAGTCTTGTCGAAGCACAAAGAACGGATTGTGGAAGCCGTGAGGGATTACCAAGAACGGCTGTCAGACATACAGAGTGACATCGTCATCCGGGCTATGGCACCGGAGCCCGATCAAAGGGAACTCAGATTGCTTTGGCGGCTAGAAGAAGAGTACCGCGACATTCTTCGCCGCTTCGACAATCTCTCCGAGGCAATCGAAGCAGTATTGAAATCCCCGTGAGCCCAACTGCTCGGGCAGCACCTGAGTCCGGTTCCGTACCATGCCTTGAAAAACACATCCCGTGCCGCAGGTTGTCGGGGGCAAGGGGATTAGCAATGCACAGAATATCGCACAGCGGCTTTTGTATTGTCGTCCGGAAAGCCGCGTTAGCCGACAAAGCGGTCGATTTCGAAGGGTTTCGGCAACTCACCTGCTTATTGGAGCTCACTGGAGAGGACGACTACATTGCCGTTTATGGACCGCTCAAAGGTGGCGAGGCGTCCATGGACCTGCAGCGCGAATTCGAACAATTGGGCTTGAGCTATCTAGAAGACTTCTACGCTCTCGACCTATTCTTGCCAACGTGGCTGTCGGCAACGCTGGCCTTCAGGCCGCAGTAGCTAGAGTCCCTTAAACCCTATCGCGCGAGCAGCACCTGCGGCTGCGCTCTTCGCGGTATTGACCGCGGATCCGACTGCCCTGCCCCAGTTCACATCGACACGGCCAGCCGTGGCTGCGTGCTCGAAAAACCGGTCGCCTGGATCGCGCCTCTGCTGATCGGCAACTGTGCGCTTGCGCCCATTCACGCGGGAATAGTCTAGCTGGCGGCCTTCGCAGCGCGCCGTGAGGTAATAGCCGCGCTCGTCGTCTGCGTTGTGCTCGATGACGTCGAGATAGCCGCGCGCGACAGGCTCCACTTGCAGCAGTTCGCTGGTGTCTGGATGGAAGTGAGCGTCATACACGACCACTGGCCGGTCACGGTAATCCTCGGTCTCGATCTGCGTTAGGATTTCCGGCGTCAAACCAGCAGACGGACTTTCGGCGAGCGTCAGCGTGAATCCGCCATCGGCAGCCGTGCCGGTTCCGCCGCCGACGTCCGAGACCTCAAGCAAGCCGAATGGCTGATACGTGACGCCGGCGTAATTCAGCGGTTCGCGGCGGGCGATGAAGCCATAGATGCCGGAACCCAGCTGCACACGCACCATCTGCCGCGTGGAAATCCTGCCCTCGTCATAGAGGTCTTTGACGTCGTCGGACAGGGCCATTTATTGGCTCTCCCTCAACTGAAATGAGACCGTATAGAACCGGCCAGAACGCGGCGCCTGGAAGCTTCCAGGCACTGGCCGCATGATGAGCGCCGGCTTGGCGAAGCGAACTACGGCGCCCGCCTGTGTAATGGCATCAAACGGTGGCGGCTCGACCGCGAGAGTGCGCGTCGTTCCCGATCCGGAGACTTCTGTGATGCGGCCAACGTAGTAGCGCCCCGCATTTTCGAGTCCGATGCGATCACCGGGTGTCAGCACTAGGCCGGCATCCGCGCCGTTTACCGATAGGACATTGCCGTCGGTGACAGAGACGAGATTGCCAGCATCGTCCGCCGGCGTCTGGCTGCCGCCATGGGCAGCCGGATAGCAAACGTACGGGTGGCGAAACAGCACCGTGCGCAAGCCTTCACGCAGCGACAGCCACCACGCCTCGACAATGGCATAGTCGGAATAGACCAGGGGCCGCGTCGTCAGGCTGGCCTCCCAGACTGGGTCCTCTACCTGCGTATAGTTGATGAGGCGCGCGCCTGATGGCGACGCCTTCACCGAGTCACGCACAAGGAAGTCCGCGGTCACATAGCCGACATCCGGCAGTTCGCGTGGAAACGTGATTGTCACAGAATTCTCCTGCGCTGCCCGTTCTTAACGGTGTCGATGACCTTGGCCGAGAACTCCGCCTGTTGCTTCGCCATGACCTGCTCAAGACGGGCTACAGCCGCGCTGTCTGCGCCGCGGGCGTCTATGACGGGTGCGAAAGTGATGGAGGGGGAGTTGTTGCCGGCCTTGGATATATTGGATATCCGATGGTTAGGAATGACCTGCGCGCCATTGGGGAGGTTGACCAGTTCCGGGCCGCGTTCGCCGACAATGGCCAGACCGCCTGGCGCGGAGTCAGTCCCGTTAGCGTACAGACCGATGCCGCCGGCTTTCGCTAGGCCGAGCTGGCCACCACCAAAAAGGCCGCCGAACAGCGAGCCCAAGATGCCGCTGCCTCCGCCTGAACCGCCGAAGAGGTCGTCAAAAGCGGAATTCACCAGCTTGTCAGCGATCTTGCCCAAGGCGCCAGCAAGAATGTCCGCGCCCTTCTTGCCATCCCGAAGGTCGGAGACGATGCCCTGTAGAACGTCTCGCCCGACATCCTGCAGTTCCTTCATGGCGTCTTGGCTGGCCTTCAGGGCGTCACGCTCTGCGTAGGTTGTCTCGACCAGTGCGGCAATCTTAGCCTTTTGCTCGTCCGTCGCAGCGGAGCCAGCCTGACGGAGAGCATTTGCTTTGGCTCGCTCGGCGTCTGTGGCGCCGATCTGACTTTGCTCGAACTGCAGTGCGTCGATCAGATCAACGACCGCCTGTTTTTCGCGCTTGGCCTTTTCTGCGGCGGAGTCTCGGCGACTGCCTCCTCCCCTAGTTGAGGGAAGGCCCTCCAACTCTATGAGTGGCCTGCTCTCTGGCGTAGGACCATGTTCTGGTAGGCTGAAGTCTTCGCCCCGAATAGGACCGTCCGCGCTCCGATCAACGCCGGCATATGCACCTTGACTCGGGAATTTCGTCGCGATCGCCGGGCCGGATTGGCTATTAAATTGCTTCAGTGCGTCAAGCGATCCAAGGATACGCGCTGTTAAATCGGAAAACGCAGATGAAAAGGTGCCAACTTCCTCAAAGCCGGATGTTGCGGCTGCTTTCGTCGCGGCGTCCTGCACATCCTTAAAATCTTCTATCGTCGCCTTTCCATTCTTCACCTTTGTTTCCAGCGCAGCATACGCCGACCCAAGATCAGAAAGGACTGTTCGCGATTCACCCGTAGCGTTCGATGCCGCCTGCAAAATCGTTGTGTATTGGCTGTACTCATCAGTAAACGCGGTAAGTTCCGTACCGATCTTGGCATACAGGTCGGCTTGCGCGAGTCCCGTTGCTTGCTGTAATTCCGCAACGTTTTTTGCACGCTCAAGCTGATCTGCGTAGTCACGAAGAGCCGGGACCGCGTCGCCCCATTGCTTGGCAACCTGCTGGATCAGTTGCGCCTGCTTCTGAAGCGTCTCCTCGGATTTCTCGCCGTCGGACAGCAGCGTCGTGAAATACTGGATGGCTTCGCCGCCGAGCGCGATAATGGCGATCGTTGCGAGTGACACCGGGTTAAGCAGAGACGTGAACGCCCCGGCAACGCCAGCGACTGCGCCGCGGACACCAACGCCGCTGCCCAGCGCCTGCGTGATCTGCGTTCCCTGCTGCAGGGCAATCAAGAACGGGGACTGCCCGCCAGCCAACTGAACGCTTATGTCGTTCAGCTGAGCGGCAAGGTTCCCCGTCTGGACAGTCGAGGCTCGCATTGCGCCCTGGTAACGCTTGGCGCCTTGCTCGGCCGTGGTGAATGCCTTGTTGCTATTGGCGGCAACGCGGCTAAAGGCGCCAGTAGAAGCGGCATCGATGCCCTTGAATGCATCCTCGATGGCCTTCGTATTGGCCTGCGTCTGCCCGACCAGAGACTTAAGCTGGCGCTGTATCTGTCGAGTGTCGGCGCTGATGCTGAGCACCAGCTGCTCGTTGTCGGTCGCCATTAGCCATCACCCTCGATGTATTTCCAAAGATCGTCCTTTTCGGACTCACTCAGCTTCTTGTGACTGTCCGGATCATTGTTCTCGATGAAGCCGTCGAGGGCGGCCAGATATTCAAAAATCGACAGGCCCATCACCTCTTGAGGCGATAGGCCCATCGTTATTCCGTTGGCGATGATGGCGGCAAATCGGAACTTTCCGTTCGGGAGCGGGGCTTCCGCTTTCCTTGATTTGCCGCCGCCGATTTTTTTCCGACATCTTCCTCCGGAGCGCCGACCACGCCGGCGCCAAGGACCATCTGAGCGACGACCAGGTTTTCCATCGGCCGCCTGCCCTCGACTTCAGCAATGACAAGATCGATTGCCTGAGCCTGCGACATGCCGCCGCCGATCAGACCCCACCTGATGACCTCGGCGATATCCTGAAGCCGCCACCGGCCGCTAAGCAGTCGATCGAGCACGACGTAAGGGCCGGCGTCGCATGCCTCCTGGATTTTCATCAACTCGCGCCAGGTGAGCTTGAAGAACGTCCGCTTCCCGTTGAATGCGAGCTCGCAAGAGCCGTCCCTGCTCATCGGCGTCACCCTGCCGGTGTGGTGACGCGGGTCATCTTGCCGTCGCTCTGCAGCGAAACATTGCCGGTGACGCGACGGCCGTCCTGAGCGCCAGCCTCGAAGTTCTCGATATGGAGCTTGCCGGTCCACGTGATGGTTGTTGCGGGGAACTGCCACTCGATCTTGGCCGGAATGCTCTCGACGCTGTCGAAGGCATCAAGCCATGTCTCGACGCTTTCGGCGGCCAGCACGCCTTCGCCGGAAACGCTCATGGAAAGGGACGTCGCGTCGCGGCCCACCCAGTTAACGTCGTCGGGATTTGCGCAGTCCGGAATATTGATTCCTTCCAAGCCCTTGTTAAGGGTAACGGTTCTCTGATTGAACCCGCAAGGAGCGGCGTAGACAATGGGGGTGGCAGTGGGATCGACGGCGAGTAGCACTTGGACCTTTCCGCCTCGGATAGTTGTCGGTTCAGCCATGGGGATCTCCTGTTATGGCGATGGTCGGTTGTTCTGCGAAGGCTTCAAACGTCCCGACTGCGTGGCTTGTCAGCCCATCCGGATCACGAAAGAAGCGTGTCTGCCTGTGTTTGAAATACACGAGGGCATTCGTCGGTAGCGTCAGGTCTGGTGACTTGAGGGCCTTACGGATCTCATCGCTGATGCGCTTGGCTTCCGGAAAGCCGGTGGCTCGCGACCAGACATCGATATCGAGAGAGATTTCAAATCCGTCCACGCAGTCGACGTCATCGCTGGTTTCGTCGCCCTCCCCGATTGTGACGTAGGGGAAAGTCTTATCGGTCGGTACGGCATCATAGATCCGACCGTTGACGAGTGCCGTCAGGCCAGCCGATGCCTTTAGGCGCGCCGCAATGGCGCCCTGCAACTCCAGTGATGGTGAAGCCATTGCTAGCCCTTGGCCTTCTTCACAGCCTTGCGCACAGCAGCCGCCATCTTGCGGCGGATTTTCGGGCGCTCCTGGCGATAGGTCGGGAAAATATGCGGGCGCTTCGTAATGTGGACGGTTCCGAACTCGAGGAAGCGCCAGATACAGTCAGCGAATACGCCGGTCGCGTTCGGATCTTTCGTCTCGTTGTTCAAGCCTTTGCTGCCCACCGATCGCTCCCGCGGTCGATTAGCCAGCTTGTCTGCCTGAATGCTGGCCGCATACTCTCCAGTGTTTCGAGGCGCGCGGGGCTTGATCTTGTTGGCCAAGGATTTTGCGCCGTCCATCTGAGCCTTCGCTAGCTCCTTCTCAGCGTCCGGGACGATGCCGTTCAGAAGGCTCATCGTCTTCTCGCGGCTAAGGAACTTTGCTTTCACCTTCATCAGGCGGCAACTCCCGTTTGTGCCTCGATATAGACCCAGTAACGATCGGACATGGCATCAACAATCTTGATGGCGTAGGTGTCCCCGGTCCGAACGTCCCTCATTCGCCAGTCGGCTTTGATCTGCCGTGTCTGCGACGTGGAACGCAGATAGATGCCAAGCAGATTGCGACCTTCCAACCGTGCGGCGACAACAGCCTCTGAGCCGCCGCGGGGCCGGAATGCGGCCCATACCTTGAATCGCTCCTCGAAAGAGCCTTCGGTGTTGCCATATCCATCGTCAATGGTCGTCCGCTCATCGAAGGCAACGCGGTGCTGCAGCTCGCCGGCAGTCGGCTTAATCGGCGCCATCGGCGGGCTTTCCTGGGGATGGAATTTCGACTGCCTTGCCGGCCGCAATCGCCTGATCAGCGCAGTTGCGCTTGACGGTCATTTCCATGCCGGCTTTGTAGCCGACGGTCGATTGCGAAGTCGGCTTGTAGTCGAAGTCATGCGTAAAGCGGACACGCGCCATAGGTGGTCTCCTTCAGGCAATTGCAGGATCCCGGAGGCGATAGAGCAGCGCCGCCACGGGGTTTTTGGGATCACCGGAGCCAAGCCCGGGCAGAAGGCCGCCGGTGTTCGCCTCGTCGAGCAGGCTCTGCACGAGGAGCATGATCGCAGCGGAGACACGGCCCGGAACAGTAGTCTCATCCCAGCCGTGATCCGGATTTTTGAGGTAATCGATGACCGCGTCTTCGGCCTGCTTGATCTTGAGTTCGATATCCGGGATCCGCTCATCGCCATCGGCGAGGGAGAGGCGCAGCGCGAGATTGACTTGTTCGACGGTCACGAGGGCCATGTCACTTCCCCTTCGCCGGGACGCCAACGGTGAGCGGCTGGAACTGCTTGGCTTCCTTTACCTCGCCGTTCTTCCCGTCGCGGCCTTTCTTGGCGCAGAGCGTCCAGTCCTTCGAGCCGTCACCAGGCTTTTCGGACGTGTTCTCGTCGCAGTGCCAAAGTGAGCCAGCCCAGGTGACGGTGTCGCCTCGCTCGTAAGGCTGGCCGTCCTTGAAGACGCCGCGGTAGAGCATGACGGGGAAGCCGAGCTCGACCCTGTAATCCATCTTCTTGCCCGTGAAGGACAGGAGCACCGTGCGGCCATCATCCATGACAGAGGCGTCGAAGTCTTCGAGCTGGAAGCCATCTCGCCCGGGTTTCCCCGGTTCTCCATCATTGCCGACGACGAGGCCAAGGTTCCTCGTCTCGCCGTTCGTCATCGTCAGAACGAGGTTGCCGTCCCGATCTATAAGGGCGCCAGCCAGGCCAACGCCGTCATTTCCGTCAACACCATCACCGCCGTCTTTCGCCCGAGGAAGCTCACCGACGCGCTTCTCGACTTCGGAGGCGATAAGAGGCGCAACGTCGTCGATCGTCACGCTCTTGCCGTCCTGTGGAACCGGAATGGCTGCCACCGCCTCACCCACGGCCTCGCTGACCATCGCCGCTATGTCTGGAAGAACTGGCGCGGGCGGGATGTCCGGAATTTCCGGGATCACGATCGCCTCGACAGCGGTCTTCACGGCCGCAAGTTCTGAGGAAAGGTCGATCGGTGCCGGGATAGCGTCAACTCGCTTTTCCAGAGCATCAATGCGAGCAGCGATTGGTGCTAGCTCCGTGGCCAGATACCCCTTGACCACGCTGACGATCTCAGCGCCGAAGGCCTTACCGCGAATGTCATCAGCGAAGTCCTTTGAGAATTTCCACCAAGGCGGCGCGTGCCTCTGCCTCAGTCGCGTTGTCGTTAGCAGGTTCGGCTTGCGCTGGCGCCGGGCCCGGGGCTGGTGTGGTGCCGAAGGGGTCAGCCTGCGCATCACGCTTGGCGAGCGCCTCCAGACTGAAATTCTGCTGCTGAAGCATTGGGCTGTCACCGCCATTCTTCGGCTTCAGGTCGAGCTTCTTGCGCTGCTCGTTCGGCGTCATGATACCCTTCGACTTGTCGAGGACTTCCATCTGCGTGACGCTGTCCATGCGCAGGAGATTGTCGGTATCGAGCTCGGTACCGACCCCCTCTTTCATCTCCAGCCCCTCATCGAGGCAAAGCTCGATCGCCTCGATCAGCACCTGAAGGCACTGCGAATAGTATTCGACGTTCAGGCTCTGGATGTTGTTGAAGGTCGGCATAGCGCCGACGCCGATCTTGTAGGGAGGGACGTGATAGGTCGAACAGACGACCTCGGCCGTCCATTTCAGTTGCTCGATCAGTTGGCTATCTGTGGACTTGGCCCTCATAGCCTCATACTTCAGGCCGTCGCCGAGCACGGCCACCTTGCCCGAGTTGTCGCCCGAGAAGTTGGTGTCCCAATAGTCCTTGATCCGCTTGGCGGTTTCATCCTCGATCGCGCCAGGCGCCGTGAGGACGCCACCAGGACGCGCGCCATTCTGGAAGAAGGATGCACTGTCATTCTGGATCGCAAGGCCCTGCATGGCAGCGAGGCCGCCTGCAAAGATCGGCGATAGGCCGACCAGCGGGTGATAGAAACAGTTGAACCGGTCGTGAATGATTTCCCGAGCCGGAACAACGATGCTCTCCGTAACGCCTGTGAGCGTGTCGGTGTTCAGCTGGTAGAAAACGTCGCCGCTGTCAGACACGAGCGGCGTAACGAGATTTGGGTCGAGCACGTAAAGCCTGGTGACGACGCCGCGATTGTCCCGCTGTTTCAGAACGTAGGTATTGCCACGCTGGAGCTTCGAGAGAACCCAGCACTCCATAAACTGGATCCGGTTCTGGAAACCGTTAGGCTTGCGCAGCACCGGGGAGTATGCGGCATTGGTGACTTCCGACCAGATACCCTCCTCGTCCCGCTGGACGAGCTTGATGCGCAGCTTCGCGATATCGGAAGCGATCAGAGTGCGACAGGCGAAGTCTGCGTGATTGGAGAGAACGGAATCGAACTTGATTTCGACGTTCTGCTGCCACGCGCCGGGAAAGCTTTCGAGGATCGACCACCATCCACGACCGCTCTGCGGGACAGACGACATCGCCTTCTGAGCGGTCTTTACGCGGGAGATATTGAACCCGAAAAGGCGCATCAGTTCGCGTCCTTTGCCTCTGCGATTTTAGTCTGAAGAGTTTCGGCGTTCCAACCGTTGAACGGCCGCTTGCCAAAAACGCCCTGATATTCCTTGCGGAGATCAGCCAATGCGTCGCCTGGCGCGCTGTCTCGGCCCACTCGCTCGTGAGCTCCGGCATCTGGATCATGTGCCGTGCCTTGGGCCTCGAAGCCAGTTGGTGTGGCCTTCGCCTTCTTGACCGCGATCAGCACGCGGGCATTGGCATTCGATGCAGTGAACTTGTCACCCGGCAAAAGGCGGCGTGTTCCATAGGTCATGCGGCGGGTAGCAATCAGGTCCATCGAACCCTCCATTCAAGTGAGAAAGGCGGGGCCGAAGCCCCACCCTATTCGCATTAGGGGGTGACGACAGGAGTGCCGTAATCGGCATCGCCGATGTAGGCCACCGCAGAAGCACGGCGCTTTGCGAAGTTCAGCGGACGTACGACCTTGATGGCAACGGAGTCCGTCTGGAACATCGACACGACGCTGGCATTCGCTACCGGCGTGTCGCTGGCGCCATCCGGTGAGCTGTCCATCTGGATCGCAGCCTCGGTGGAGAGGGAAACCTCAACGCCGCGATCGCCGATCTTGTAGATGTCGGACGGCTTGAGCAGGATGAAGTCTCCCGCACCGACGTTGCCGCCGGCAACCAGCGTATCGCCAAGGAGCGCGCCGCCGTTGGCCGATAGGCCGGGGAATGCGAAGTTGCCCATCACGTTCTGAATGAGCCCCAGCGACTTCGCCAAGGACTGTGTGGTGACGAACTGGAGACCATCGGCATTGTTCGCCGCAATGAAGCCCGCATAGAGCGCCTTCACGTCCGCGATGACGCCCTCGATATCCGTACCGGCACTGGTACCGGCCGTGAGACCGTTGAGGATACCGGCAGGAGACACGCCTGCAGACGCCGCAGCAGTGCCGAGGAAGGTCTGGTCGACACGCTGCGCCGAGGCCTCGACCAGAGCATCGCGAACCAGCTTTTCAGCCGATGGTGAAGAGTCTCGAAGCAGTTCCTTCGAAACCACGGCCAGAGCGGCAACCTTGAGCGGGGTCAGGTTCACGTCCATGAAGTCAGCCTTGCTGACGGGAATGGACTTGGACTGGCCGACCCAATAGCCGGTCGCCGCGCCGTCCTGGCCGGCGATGTTGACGTTGGCCGGCACTTCGCGCAGCGGCAGCTTGTCGAACACGGTACGGCTGTAGAGGTATTCGATGAAGTCGCCGGTATAGCGGTCGATGTGCACGAGCTCCGCGCCCCACTCGCCGGAGTCCGTACCACCACCCGCAACAGCTGCCTTGATGGTCTCGACGAGCTGCGGGTTCGAAACGCCCCAGCGTTTGTGAGCGATACCCACGGCCGACACGTCGGAGATGCGCGCCAGGGTCTTGGCGATCACCATGCGGGTGTAGTTCTGGCCTTCGAAGGCCTCATCTTTGTCGCCCTTGATGACGACAGGGGCGCCCAGGCGAGTGGCAGTGCCAGCATCGGCGGTCTTGATCTGGCCTACCGGCTTCGCGGTGAATGCCTGCGCCTTCTCAAGCGCGCGGAGGCGTTTCAGGTCGCCATCGATCTGCTCGACTTCCTGCTCAAGCGTGTCGAATTCTTCCTGCTCGGCCTGGTCGGTCGAGCGGCCTTCGTTGATGGACTTCTGCATGACTTCCGCCATGCGTGCCGCCTTTGCCTGCCGGGAGGCTTCCAGCGCCGCGATCTGTTCAGCAATGGTTTTCATAGCTGTGTCTTTCCTTGGATTGAGATTTACCGGTTTGGTGGATTTTCCCGAGGCGCCGGGACGAGCAGGACGATCGTCCGCCTTCGGCTCCTTGCCAGTCGCGGCGAGCAGAGGGCGATCGATCGACTTGATGGTGGATATCACCGCATCGGCATTGGCCGGCACAGAGACGAGAGAGAGTTCGAGGACTTCGGAGGCGATGAAGCGAACGCCGCCACCATCCATCCACGCATATTCCAGAGCCCGGAAACCGATAGAGACCGCGCGGACGAGACCGGCCTTGATCTCACCCCAGGCAGTCTCGACGCGATCGCGCAGCGGACCGGCCTCTTCGATGATCGGCAGCTTGGCTTCGAAGGTGATGCCGGCACTGGTGGGTTTGTCGAAGGTGACGGTACCGACAGGCTTGTCGTGATCGTGTTGATGCAGCAGTGGCATCGGGTTCTTGAACTGGACACCCAGGGGTTCGACGATGTCGCCGACGCGATCCGGATTGGGTGTCGTGGCCACGCCGCGGATAATGCGCTGCTCCTCCTCGACGGCTTTCACCGTCAGGACCGAATACATCCTGTTCATGTGTGCTTCCTTATCGACCGCCGACGACCAGCATCTGGAATTGCGGCTTGCGCTTCGGTTCGGGGTTGCGGCTCATCACCGTCACGGCGTTGAAGAGCGCCATGACCGGGTCAATCTTGGCATCACCGGCATTCTGCTTCGTCGCCCGGATGGCGGTTGCCGTCGGCTCAATCTTCAGGTTCGAGACGCACCAGTCCATCAGGCCGCTGCCGGAGTGGCGTAGCGTGCCGTTGGCGAGCTTCCGCTCTGCGGTCTTGATCGCGTTCATCAGCTGGTAGCCCTGCGGCACGCCGATGAGCAGTCCCTCTTCCTGGGTGACGCCGATTTCATCGAGAGCTTCGACCATTTCGCCCAGGCCGGCCGGGTCAACGGCGACACATGCCAGCAATCCGGCATCTTTGATCCTGCCGATGATCTCGACGATCTCCGAGATGTCTTCGAGCTCGTCGTCGACGATCGTCAGTTCTTCGGCATCGGCCAAGTCCTGAAGTTTCGACGCGATCGACTTGCGCCGCCGTAAGACGCCCTCATGGCACCAGGCATGCGACCAGGCGAGCCATTCCCGCCTCCGCTTGTGCCTGCCGACGACACATAGGCCGAACAAGTCATCGAGGCCGCCGCCGTCCAGACCGGGCACGATGACGTCGCAGTTCGCCAGCAGGTACTCGAGCGTGATCTTCGGATCGCCACGACCGCCCCAGAGATCAGCGCCCGGCCACCTGTTGGCGCGGAGGTTCATGCCGATCTCTACATTGAGATGTTTGGCAAGGAAGGTCTGGATCGTGTCCCCTTCCTCGTCCTGACCGCTGATGACGGCAGCAAGCTTACGTTCTAGCCACTCCTTGCGGACCGACTTCCCGATGTTTGGGTTCGTGACGTAGAAGTTTTCAGGCTTCAGATACGCCTTCGACTTGATCATCTCCTCCGGGAACTCATAGAGGACCGGCAGACTGCGCGGGTCGTCGATCTCGCCGTCGCGCACCCCACGGAAGTAATCCAGCTTCTCCTTGAAGACGCCGGCCGGCTGAGTGTCCGATTGGGTCGAAATGTAGATCACGAAGCCCTCAGGCCGCGAAATAAGGCCGCCTGTGGCCTCCTGCAGCATCGCATTGGCGTTCGCCTTCTTGCCGAGCAGCCAAAGCTCCTCGACCAGGACGAAAGCCGCCTTCTTGCCTGCCGACGTCGACGAGTCCGCCGATACGACTTTCAGCACCGCCATGGTGATGCGATGCGTGATCTGCTTCAGGTTGTCCTGGACGTGCAGCAGGTCGAGCAGCTCGGGATCCGCGCGCACCATGTCGGCGGCCGGCTTGAACGAATTGTCTGCGACTTCGCGTGTCGGCGCCAGGATCAGCAGCTCCGCCGAGTGCCGCCAGTTGCGGATCAGCGCCGTGAGCATGATCCCGGCGACGATCGTCGACTTGCCGTTTTTCTTGCTGATGAGGAGAAAGAACTCCTCGATCAGCCGCGTCGCGTTCTTGGCATCATAGGCGCCGAAGACTGCCCGCACGAAGTCGAAGACGAACTCCTCGCAGACCTCGCCGAAGGTCGGGTGTCGCGTCGTCTCGGTCTCGGGGTCGTACACTTGGGCGAGGTCGACCACCTGCAGAGACTTGAACACCTCCAACGCCGCTTCCGCCTCGTCGGGGAAGAGCGGCGCGATCGGGATCAGAGACTGACGATTGACGATGCGCTCACGCCAATCAACGCATGCTGTGGACCACTGCATCAGCGATTATCGACCACCAGCTTGGGCGGGCTTGGAGGAGCGAATTTGCCACCAACGTTCTGCGCAGCGATCTTTTGCTCTTCCTTCTTCCCGCGCTTCGGCTCTTTCGCCTTCGTCTCGCGAGCCTTGATGGCGTCGGCCGCACCCGATGCCCTGCCCATCTCCTCGAGCTTCTTCTGAGCAGCCACATTCCCGTCCCTGGCGGACTTGAACAGGAGGCCAATGACTTCCTTCCGTCGTTGGGCGTGGCCGTCTGCCAACTCATTCGGAAAATGCTTGCGCAGCGTGTCAGGATCGATGCCCAGCGCACGGGCAATGGTGTTATCGCTCTCGCCTACGAATTTCATCTCCTCGACCGTCTGGCGGTCCTCAAGAGATGGACGATATGACGGACGCCCTCCCTTTGGAGAGCGCTTCGGTTTTTCGGTCATTTCAGCCTTCCTGCCGAAAATTTCGATCTGAGAGAAAAAAATATGTAGATGAGGGGGACGCGGGTCCGGAGAAAGAGGCCGCTTTTGGCCGCTCATACCCCCCCGATGGTTGTGAAAGGTGAACGATTAACCTTCCCCGCGAACGAATGGTTTAGATGTCGTTGCTACAGAGCCCCAACTCTATCGGAGGCCCACACAATGAAATCGACGAACCCCCTTCTTAACTTTGACGGCTTCAAAGCTGCGAAGCTCCTCGCTATTAACTTCGCCCTTGGGGCGATCGTCTGTAAAATATACTCAGCCAGCGCCTCTGGCACCGCGGTGGGTTTGGCTGAAATCATTGCAGGGATCGGCATTATCGCGAACTTCCTGATCTCCTTGTGGGAGATGTATTCTGACTCGAAGAAGACTTTGGCGAAGAAAGCCAAGGAGGGGCAGGTTGACGAGGATCTGAACGATCTGCGTGAACACAAGAAAACGACGACTGCCTACATGGCAGACACGGCCATAAAACTAGCCTCTCTTCAAGAGGAACTGGGATCTACATCAGTTGAACTTGCACAGCTGAAGCTCACTATCGCCACTCACCGTGAGCCCTCCGTTCCTCAGCCTGTATGACGCTGTCGTGAATACGTTTCGTCACGGTCTCGATGTTGTTGATGTCCCAGAAGAGAGCCGGATCGCCGTGATGGGGGATCCTGTGGTTCGCCACTGGCGCGTTCTGATCGTTGCCTATGCCCGAGCATAGCTCTCCGCTTCGCTGGCAGGTGTAGAGGTCTCGCTCGAAGGCCTGCCGCCTCAGTCGTTCCCAGCGTGGGGTATTGTACCAGGCGCGCCAGGGCTGCGTTTGACGTCTGTGCTGGTCTCGTGCCTTCTCGCCTGGTATCCTGCCGACCATAGGCTTGATGGTAGCGACCAGGGGACGCAGCGTCTTGAGCTTAGGCATCGGGCATGCTCTGATTTCTTCCGTTTTTCAGGAGTGGCGTGGGTTAAGGTGTGGAATGGCAAGGATGATACCGAGAGAGTTTGCTGGAATCTCCGGCAGCCCATATGAACTCGTTCAAGTAACACTGCTAGGCGATGGCACCTTAAAAGGCAGGATCCATGGACTGCCAGTTACCGGGCATGTGGTTGACCCGCACGCCAGCGTCGACGAAATAGCCGATGAACTCCAACTGACGAACGTTCAGGAGCGCCAGCAATACCTCGGTTGGATGGGCATCCTGGAGCGGCTTCGCTCCAAAGCTGCCGGCATGAAGCAGGGCACCTAACCCGGATCGGCGAGTACCCTCTCTCCCATATATTCGACCACGCGGCCTTGCTGCCTGTGAATAAGTCGAACAATGTGCAAAGCGTTAATGCAATCAGCGCAGGCGCAAAGATGTTGCTGAGTTGCACTTGCGACTCAGGATGGTTGAGCGCTTTCCTGCAAATACAACCGACGCAGGATCAAACATGAACGCTAAGCAATTCGCAGCACAGATGAAGGCAGAGATTGAAGCAATAAAGCAGCAAGGCACCGCCGCAATCTTCGTAGACAACCTTATCAATTATCTCTCGAATGTTCAGGACGCCCCATCAGCAGAACCGTCATTGGCGGAGCTTGAACGCTACAAGGCTGATCTCAGCGCTCATCTCGAGGCCGCAAAACACAATTACAACAACGAAATCGAGATGTTTAAGTCCGTCATCGTGGCGGGCCAGAATGCGATCCGAACTATGGTCACCATAAACGGCGGCGCTTCAGTTGCGTTGCTTGCCTTCATCGGCCACTTGGCGGCGATCAAATCGCCATTTATCCCAACCTATGCGTCATGCCTGTTACCTTTTGTACTGGGAACCCTCCTCGGCGGCATGGTGTCTGGTGGAACGTACCTTAACCAATGGCTCTACGCCGGTGGACCGAAGGCGGTGAAAGCCGGAAAGGTCGTTAACATCTTCGTGATCCTCGCGGGGATTGGAGCGTTCGTCGCCTTTGGCATCGGGGCGTGGTGGACGTATGACTCGTTCATAACGATGCCTCCACGTATCCAATAGGAAGCCAAACGCAACTGATGCCTGGCTCTTTTTGAAGTCTGGCGTGGATCAACGTTGAGAGACGGAAATGTATACGAAAAACGGTAAGCCGCTCCAGGTGTCAGGCGACAAGATCTACGGTCGTTCGGGTAAAGTAGTCGGGCGGATCAAGGGCAGCAGGGTATATGGGACAGACGGGCGATACGTCGGCACCATCGTTGGTAATCGGCTTGTCTATCGGTCTACAGACACCGCGACGATCAGCTCGCCGTTCGCATCGGCAAATAAAGCTGGCTCCGCTACTGCAAATAGTGTCGGGAGCGCGATCTGGGGGGATGAGCCCGATATCCCGGATTGACCGCGCCCGCTGTATTACGTCATCCAGGCCACCACGCGGGGAGCGCTGCGGCGGTAAAGAGCACTACTGCCAGAACGGTGACAATGGACCATGCGATAGCGCGGCGAGTAGAACGAGGCAGAGCAGCCAGACAATCTTGCAAGCGATGTGTGAGGCCTGATCCTGGGCGAACGTCGTCATGCGCCGCACCTTTGCCTCGTCGATGATCGTGTGAGCCAGCCATTCCGCCAACCCAATCCACACATTGCCGGTGACCAGCCCTACGCCGGCGCCTTGAATGCCGGAATGTGCGATCAGATGATAAACGCGCAGCGGGCCTGATTGTTTGGCCTTGGAGAGGAAGTCACCTTGCAGTGGGTAGTCGAGCAGCCAGTGAACGGCCAACAGCATAAAAGCCAAGGTCAGGAAGCTTTCCATGATCTCTCCAAAGAAAACCCGCCACCGGGTGGTGACGGGCTGTGATTGGTGGGCACAGATCGTTTAGCGCTTTGTATTCGCGACTAAGACGCGTAAGCCCGCAGGGGTAGACAATTCAAAGGATACACAATGGCTGCGCAGAATGTAGACCCTAACGTCATGATCGAAACAAACCTGGCTCTAACGCAGGCGTTGATCAACAAGCTCCTGGAAAAGCGTGTGCTTGAGGAAGAGGATCTTGCTCAGATGCTGCGCGACATCGTCAGCATGCTCCAGACATCCGATCACGGAAACGCAGCCGGCATTGTAGGACTGCTGCGCATCATGTTCATTCAAAGCGAATAGCCCTTAAGATCTCCGGCTTCTTTGCGGGGAGCCGGAATTCAGCCTTTTATGCCGCATTCTTCCACCGCCGCGTTCAGGGCGGGTCGCACCGCCTCCCGATATCGTTGAGGCATTGCCTTGGATTGGGCAGCTACCGCCTTGAGGGTAGCCGAGAACGAATCGTCTTGGGCGCATGCTCGAATTGGTGCGGTTGCTAGAAGGTGTTGCCATCATGGCAATACCATCCAAGCACGCTCCGGACGGTATCAGGACCATCGTGATACCTTCTCCTGGTGGAGCGCAGGAAGGGCCGAGCGCTTCACGCCGGTTCCCTCGCGCCTACTGCCTCTCGACATGCCTGACTTTCCGTGCAAGCTTTAATTGATTTTGAACACAACGCTGCCCCGATGAGGGGTGGCTGGCATGGACCCAATTAGTCTTGAAGCAATTAGTCAATGTGCCGCGCTGTTTAATCTGCGGCGTTTCGCCTACCGTCAAATCCCACATCCTGCCCCGGGCTCTCGCGTTGGATTTGAAGCAAGATGACAAACATCTCGTATCTGGAAGAATGGGCGATCCACGGATCAGAACATTCCAGAATGGTCGCTGGAGTTACAAGCTACTCTGTAAAGAGCATGAGCGTAGCCTCGGACCAGCGGATACGTATGGCGTCGACTTCGTCCGAGCCGCGATCAAGCATCCAGCACAAAGCGTGGATTATTCGATACCCAATCCGAAGCCTAAACTTCTGAAAAAGTTCATGCTATCCTTGATCTGGCGCGCTGATGCAGCCGATACAGCTGAAGGTCGGCAATCTCGCTTGGGAGCTTACGGTAGCCTCCTTCAGCGTTGCATCTTCGATTCAGCGCCCATTGATGCTCCCATTTGCTTCGTACGCCCCAACTTAACAGGAATGGAAATCTCTTATCCATTGCCCTCGAACCTACTCGCATTCGAATGCGTGATTGCAACGGCTGGAAGTTAGGGTTCGGGAATCTTGACGCTATTGTCAAACTCGACAAGAAACCATGGCCGAGAGAGTGGACCGAGGTTGACGCAAGCGTACAAACTTCGGCTAGAATCTTGAACGCGAGCCCTTCTGAAATCAGCGATGCTCCGGCTTATCACCCACTGATTCGCCAGGTGAAAGTCTTTCAGGTATGACGGCCGGAAAGCGAAGGGGCCGCCGAAGCAGCCCCGCAAATCACCTAATCTTACGCTAAGATATGACAGATAATGCCAATTTTGCCAAGCGAAATCACTAGCAGAGGCGAGCTTTATAGTGAATTCGCCGCCGACCACGTATCGGTGATAGCGTTTTCGTACCGTTTGCGTGCGGTCTCATCGCTTCGACCGATGTACTTCCCGATGAGACCAAACGACATTTCGAACGAACGCCACCAGATCAAACGCCATTCGTTCTTTTCGAGATGCCGCACCCACGACAAAGCAGTGAGGCAATCCGAGACATCGGCTGGCGTCGGCTGAAAGCGTGGCGCGATATCCTCCGCCGCACCATAAGCGGTCACGGTTTCCTGGACATAATCAGGCGAGGAGGACCGCTGAATGAAGTAATTTCGATCAGGCAGAGCCCTCAGCGTCTTCATGGCGGTGAGAATGCGGCGTTCGACTTCTGCTCTTGGCACTCGGCAGCTGCTGACGACCCTTGGCGCCGACCGTCGTTCCGGCTGAGCCTTCAGCGTGCTCCTCGTGTTCACCCACCGGATGTTCTCCGGGAGAGTCGCACGGCCGGGCTCCGGAAGCTGATTTATCTTCTTCTCTCGTCTCTTGCGGATCTTTACCATTCGCTACTCCGCCACAACCGCACGAAATTCTTCGGGGAGCACGTCGCTGACGGGATCGTCTAAGCCTGCAGCATCCAACGCCGCCCTTCGGCCCTGAAAAGACAGTTCATCTGCCCGCTCGTTGCCTAAGGTGCCGTTGTGGCCCTTTACCCAGGCTATCGTCAGCGCTGCGCAGCTATTCAGCGCGGCGTCGATCGCCTTCCACAAGTCGAGGTTCTTTACCTCCCCGCTCTCTGGCTTTGGAGAGTTGGGCCCTTTCCGGCTCCAGCCATTGCGCTTCCACTTGTGACGCCAGTCGTTGCAGCCATTGACGACATATTGGCTGTCGCACCAAATCGTGACCGGCTGGCCTTCCGCAAACTGCTGGACCCAATCGATGGCTTTCAGCATGCCGGTGAGTTCCATGACGTTATTCGTCGTCTCGGCGAGCCCGCCGCTGCGGTGTGCGATTTCCACGCCATCCCGATAGACGGCATACCCCCATCCGCCGGCGCCTGGGTTTGGCTCGCAGGCGCCGTCGCAAAAGATATGAACTCCTGTCGCAACGAGAGACATATCGAAGGGAGCATGCTGCTTAGCCGGTCTGCGGGAGAAGCTTGCCTGTTTGTAGTGACTGCTCATTAGATATGGCCCTCTACGATTATCGTTCGACGGAAATTGAAGGAACAGGGTTTGCCGGCTCGATGTATGATCTCCCTTGCTGGCACGACATCGCAGACACCGCTGACGCATCGTGCCGCGGTGGAAGTGGCACTGTCTTCCGTCTCGAAGATCATATCGCCCCAGGTCCGCCATTGACCGCGCTCTTTCACGCGAATGACAAAACCACGCCGAAACTTCTGCCCGAATTTGTCCAGCAAGGTAAAAGGGAACGTTTCGCTATCTATTCTCATTCGCCGCACCTACCCTTGATCACGTTTCGTCGCTCCGGTGTCATGCGGACGTAAGCAGGTCGCCAGTTCATTGGCGTCTCGAAGATCCTTCCTGGCGGGTCGATGCGATACCAGTGCCCGTCAGGGTCGAGGAAATACGTTATGTCCTCCGGCGAATGATGACCGCCGAGGTTACTGAAAAGCAGATTGCAGATGAGACCCCCGGCCTTTGCTTCATCCATGGGCCGCCATGAGTTTTCGCGGTCGTGCGCTTCGCGCTCCTGTCGTTCCTTGATCGTCATGCCGCACCCTTTCCGCTTGCGTTGCGCTGCAGTTCGCCTTTTACCGCGTCCTTGAAGGCGGTTAGCTGCCGCTCGATTTCGTCGCCATCGCAGCCGAGGCCCGACAGATGTTCGGAGAGCTGGTTTACTTGTGCACGCCAATAGCCCGTCGCATCGCTACCGTGCTTGCGGCCGTACACCTCCGCCACCCGCCGAATTTTTCCGACACGCGCCGCCAGCGGGAAGACCTTGATTTCGCAATCTGTCGTCATGCGGCCACCCGTTCCGGCCCAAGCACCAGCCTTCTTGCCAACCAAGGCGTCAGTTTTCCGTCGAGCAGATTTTCTTTTAGTGCGCGGCGCACCACCGGGTTACTTGGCCTTTCGGCCCAGGCAAAAACCTCATCAATAAGCTGTTCAGTCTCTTCATCGGTTTCCGGGATCTCGAACGGCTGGTTACGATCGACATCGCCGTCCTTAACCAATCCGTAATCGTTAGCCCCTATAAGGGAAGCTCCCTGTTCTATACTAAAGATAGGTTCAGGGATTACGTTAAAGGATTTACCGGACATTGGTGTCCGCTCGCGAACGGACATTTGTGTCCTTTCCGGAAATTCTCGAATGGACATCTGTGTCCGCTCATATTCTTCCCGCTCAAGCCGATCCTCTTCCCTCCGTGCCTTTTTTACGTCTTGGTAGTCTAGGATTTGTGAAACGACCGCTTCGTTCTTCAGGAAAACGAAATGGTTCGATTTCTTCCGGTCTGGACGCCACGCGTACAGCCAGCGTCGTTTCCTAAGAACCTCAATAGCCCGCTGAACGGTTTTCTCATTTTTTCCAAGTGAGAGGGTTTCAAGGATAGTGCGATAAGACGGGAAACACCGCAGCGTCTCGCTGTTGACGCACTCCAATAGATAGACGCCGACCATCTTCACGGTCGGCGTCATCTCGCTTGCAAAGTCCCTCATGATGAAAGACTGCATTTCAAGACGACGCGCAGTAAATGCGCGCCGCTCCTCGTCTGTCGGCTGTTCTAGTTTTGCAGGCAAAGGCAACGCCTGCTCATCAACGTGAGGGAAGTCATCTGGCAACTTACGCATCCAGGGCAACTCCACGGCGAATATGCTGAGCTACCCGGCACGCCTCGCAAGCTTCCCAAGCGGAGAGTTCGAACTTAGTGCGGATCTCATGAATCACGTTGGCAGGTTGAGCAATCTGCTGAGAGAGCCAACGTGCGGCCTCTTTGACCTTCGGGGCGTCGGTTGACGTCATCAGGCGCGGCCTCCGATCAGGTTATCCACCACCGGCCCAAAGCCATCGGCGGATAGCTCTTCCGCGTCCAAGATGGCCTCCTCATAGGAATCGCCGTCCCACATCGTGATGCGACAGCCATCGGCCTCGACAGCGTCTACGAAGAACTTCAGCGATCCAATTGATGTGAAGTCCAGCCGTGGCTTCCCGGCGCCATGAACTATTGTTGGTCCCGAGACGCGTATGCCAAAAATTTCTACACAGGGGAGCGTTGTTTCCGTCATGCCGCAGCCCTCCGGATTTCTTCCAGCACAGCGAGCCTGCTGCAGAGCGTGTATCGAGCATGTACTCCCGGGAAATCGCCAGCGTGCCTCTCATCGCGCGTGCCGACGGCTATCCCGTTCTTTTGCAACTTCCAGATGTAATGAGAGGTCCTTGGCCCGACGTAGTCTAGCGACGAGATACCGCGCTCACCGGCGTCGATTAACTTTCGCAATGTCCAAGCTTCCCGGCCGACGAACTTCAAAGCTGTGCTAATCGGCTCATTATCGTCATTAAGAACGTGGACTCTGATTGAAACTTCTGCTTTAGAGGCAACTGCCATTGATGAACCTTTCATTGATGGGGAGGCCAGCGGGAAACCGCTGGAACAAGGGGGAACGCGAAATAAGCGTTTCGTTTTCAGCAGCCTGCGGTGTGTCGCCAAACATAGACCGCAGGCTGTTTCCGTTTGTGAGGCTACTCATGCAGCCTCCCTGGAGCGCTTCAACTCCCATTCGCTCAGCTTTGCCTCATCGAAGAGTTTGCGGCGCTTGACCTTGAACGGTTGAGGAAATCCAAGTTCCTTGTCCTTAGTCCATCGGTAGAGTGTGACAGATGAAATTTTGAACCGCGCCTCTACTTGGGCGGCAGTTAGGTACGTCATTCAGGGTTGTTCCTTTCGGGGTTTTGACGACTGCAGATACACATCATGTTCTTAGCATGTTCACGCCGCGTTAGGAATCGTCGTGAAGGTTCGTGAAGCATAAATCAATAGTATTCCCCAAGTGATTCCGGGGATTTGCAGAATGTTGTGCATCACCTTGACTGTACGTAAGGCCCGCTCTACTGCTCCCGCTATCGAGTGGTTCGCTTTGCCATCCGAACCCCTACACCACCGCCATTCTCGGGAATGAATACTATCCCGGCCTCCTCGAAGGCCGTCTTGATGGCGTTGATGGTGGTCTGGTGCCCAACAAGTTCATCCATCGCTTCCAGCCGTTTGATAGTCGGTACTGACACCTTGCACCGCTCGGACAGGTCGCCTTGCGACCAGCGAAGCAAAGCGCGTGCGGCCCGGATCTGATCTGCGTTCATGGAAATATGATACCTTTTTGATTATTTGATCCTAAACGGCTTGAATGATTAACCCCAATGTATTAAATAATCCCTAAGGGATCATTTTGCAATGGGGAAGTGCCGCACTGCAAGGCTCCCGTGAGAATGCACAGCACCTTGACGGAAAAGACAATGCCGAACACATCGATTCAGGCAGCCGCCGAAGGCATGCCCGACGCCACCCGCCGCCGTTTTCTGCAGCTACTGCCTGCCACCGCAGCACTCGCCGCGGTGCCTGCGCCCGCTCGATCGGCGCCAGTAGATCCGATGGAAGCCGCCCGCTACCACGCCAAGGCACTGGCCGAGGCTATGGGCGAAGCAAACCCGGAGCGGCTTTACCGGTTCAAGATCGATGAGGAGAAAGGGTTTGTTTTCATCTTTGGCGACAGGAAGGAGGATATCGAGCTTGCGGCAAGGCCGATCTACGACGGCCCGAACTTCTATGAGGTCGAGCTTTGGAACAGTAAGCGCCCAATCCTTTGGCTTGAGCGCGTCGAATACCGCACCACTCCCGGCCACTACTACATTGCGGAAAGCCGATGGAAAGGGCGCCTGGAAGGTAAGCCGCGGCGCCTGAAAGAAAAGCAGTTCAAGGTCGTGCGTAAGGTCGAAAACTTTGCAGGGAGGGCATGAGGATGGACCGTCGCACCTTCATTAAGGGAGCCGCTATCGCAGCATCCACGCCAGGAGTCGTAGCTTCTGGCGAGGCTGGCAAGCCGTCGATCCTCGAAGACCTCTTCCGCGAGCATCATCGCGCGCTTGAAGCCGACGACGTTGCGTGGGGCACGGTGTTCGACGTGAGAGAGCAGGAGCCGATGAAGTCCATGAGGATGCCCGCCGTCCAGATTGGTCAGCTAAGGGCGGGCAGTGACGCCGATGGAGATCCGGCGTTTAAACCCATTATGGTTAGAAGTAACGGGGAGATTCGCGCCCATTTCGACCGGCTTTTAAATAATTTCCCAGGGCTGGGTTACATATCGGATTTGGATGAGCGTGTTCGCGATGGATACCGGCAGCAGCTCGAAGCCAAGATTGATGAACTCGCGGCGCTTAGGCGCGAGCGGGACCGTATCGAGTGCGAGTGCGGCTACACCAGAGCTACGGAGGCAGCAGGGCGAACAAGAGACGCAGTCGTATCGATCGAGACGCAGATACTCGACTACGTGCCCCGTTCGCTGAGGGAGGCGGCAGCAAAGGCCAGTTGGATCCTCAAGGCCTACAAAGATGCACGAGGGTATCTGCATGATGGTGAAGAAGCGACACTAGAGGCGGCGCTTGCCTCGATCGGGAGGGCGGTGGCATGAGCGAGGTACAGAACAGAGATCTGAAGCTGGATTTTGACGATTTCATTAACCGCATGAATAGAATGGCTGGGCTGGTCCAGGTGATCGATGACAGGCTTGATGGAATGAACTACGGCACCGGCGACAAGCGCAACACCGCGCTTGATGAAGTAGCACTGCTTGGGATCGCGGCCGATGGGCTCAAGCAGTTGGCAGAAACTCTGAACCGCAGCAGCGTGGTTGTCCTTAGCTCCGAATGGCGCTCCGAGGCCAACTAGACTTCCTATCCTCGATCTAGCCCGCCTCGCGAATGTGGCGGGCTTTTTTTGTGCCGCCGTTACCCCAGATGTTACCCCGAGGCGATAAAGCAGGGAATTTACTCCAGCTAAGTACTTGAAAGTGTTGGCGACCCCTGCAGGATTCGAACCTGCGACCACCTGCTTAGAAGGCAGGTGCTCTATCCAGCTGAGCTAAGGGGCCGTCCGGCGCTGCGACGCGCGGCAGCAACGCGGCATGTCTGAACGTTCAGTGTGTCCACGGTTGAGTGCGGGTATAGCGGAAATTATCCGGATAGGCGACCACCTGGCGGGCAGGATCCTTCGGCGCGATCACGCGGTATTCGATGCCGTTGCGCTTTGCATATGCTTCGGCCAGTTCCTGCGATTCGAAGGTCAGCTTCAGCTGCTGGCGCGTGTCGCCGGAGGACGTATAGCCCATCATCGGGTCAATCTTGCGCGGCTGCTCCTGATCGAACTCCAGCACCCAGAGATGAGTCTTGGCCTTGCCGGACTGCATGGCGGTCTTGGCTGGACGATAGATCTTGGCAGACATGCTGCACGCCTCCGGCTGTGCGGGCCCTGCCCGCTGAATATTTCAAACCTCCGCCCCGTTATGGAGCGGTTCCTTGCGATCCATATAGCGCAAAGAGATGAATTTTGCCTATCCGCGAATCCGCCGGATTTCAAGAAAAAAGGCGCAAACTAATTGGACGCGAGCTTGTCGGAAGGCTTGCGGCAAGGTGAAATAATATCGAGCCAGGCGTTGCGAACGCTGGTCTCCACCTGCATCAGCCCGAGCACGCTATGGAAGAAGTTGTCGTGTGAGGCCGGCCGCCCTGCCTGCGCCGCGATGCAGGCCCTATCCAAGCGGGTTTCGCTGGCGAAAGCATCCGAAAGCCAGAGCGCCATCGGCACATGGGTCTGTTGCCTCGGGGCGATGAAATACGGCGCGCCATGCAGATAGATCCCGTTCTCGCCGAGCGATTCGCCGTGATCGGAGAGGTAGAGCATCGAACCGGCAAGCTTTTCCTGATGCGCCTTCAGCTTGTCGATGACGGAGGCGATCACATGGTCGGTCATGACGATCGTGTTGTCGTAGGCGTTCGTCACCTCTTCCGGTTTGCAGTTTGCGAAATCGGCAACGCGGCAGTCGGGCGTAAAGCGCCTGCTATCATCGGGATAGCGCTGATAGTAGGCCGGGCCGTGGCTGCCGAGCTGGTGAAGAACGA